>JAJYSI010000395.1 GCA_021793635.1 Bacteroidota bacterium | reverse complement strand
TGCGTGTATCAGCTCTCTGACGCAAAAAATTATCGCCAAAAGAAGTATCCATATGGTGGATAAAATCTATATGTTTTGTCCCGATTATTTGAGTTGCAAATTTTGACAAGATGAAATTATCTTCACAAGTAGTATAAGGTGAACCAATGAAGGCGATTTCATTTTTAGAATAAGATTTCAGTTCAGATGAAGCTGCTGCAAAAGCTTCATCCCAGCCGCTTCTAGCCAAAGCCCCTTTGCGGCGCAAATACGGGCTGTCAACTCTATCTTCAGCATTTATAAACTTATAAGTATTAACTCTTCCATGATCGCACATCCAAAAACTGTTTACCTCATCATTTTGACGCGGGGTTAATCTTAGCACCTGATTATTTCTAACCTCCAAATTAATATTGCATCCTCTCGAACAGCCGTTGCAAATAGATTTAGTGGAAGATAATTCCCATACCCTGGCTTTAAATCTGAAATCCCTGCTAGTTAAAGCGCCGACCGGACAAATATCCGTTACATTCATCGAGTAAGGGTTATCCAATTGTTTTCCGGGATAAGTTACAATTGTTACCCTATCACCGCGTTTTATAAAAGTTAATTGAGATTCTTTTGCTATTTCATCGCAAAATCTTATGCAACGCGAACAAGAGATACAGCGATCACCGTCAAACATTACAAGCGGTCCAAGAGGGACTCTTTTATCCTTATGAGCTTTTTCTTCATTAAACCTGCTTTCTCCATTACCATGGGAATAAGCATAATCTTGAAGCTTGCATTCACCTGCTTCATCGCAAATAGGGCAATCTAAAGGATGATTTATAAGTTCAAATTCCATCACGGCATTTCTTGCGCTTAGGGCTTTATCTGATTCCGAATAAACAACCATTCCTTCAGCAGCAAGAGTTGAGCACGCGATAGCAAGTTTAGGCATTTTTTCAATTTCAACAAGACAGACCCTGCAATTTCCGGAAATGGATAAACTTTCATGCCAGCAAAAATGCGGAATAGTTATTCCGCTTTTCTTTGCTGCTTGAATAATTGTTTGTCCTTGTTCAAATTCTATTTCTTTTCCATCTAAAACAAATTTTGGCATTAATTAACCTTAAATAAACTTGGAAATTTTGTAATAATTTTGCGGTAAGGAAAATTTACCGCAAAGTAAAAATTATTTTATAACCGAATCAACAGAGTGATATTCAAAATCAAAAGCTTCTGCAACTCCTTTGTAAGTAATTTTTCCGTCAATCATGTTCAAACCAAATTTTATCTCTTGATTTGTTTTGATTGCTGCCTCATATCCTTTATTGGCAATTTCCACAGCATAAGGAAGAGTTGCGTTTGTTAATGCTAATGTTGATGTATGAGGAACTGCGCCAGGCATATTGGCTACACAATAATGAAGTACACCGTCAACAATAAAAGTCGGATTCTCATGAGTTGTAGGATGACATGTTTCAATACAGCCTCCTTGATCAACCGAAACATCAACAATTACAGAACCTTCTCGCATAATTTTTAACATCTCTTTTGTAACCAGCTTTGGAGCTTTTGTGCCGGGGATTAATACAGCGCCAATTACCAGGTCTGCCTTTGAAAGTCCGGCACGGATATAATATTCATTAGACATCATAGTTGTGACATTCTTCGGCATAACATCATCCAAATATCTTAACCGATAAAGATTATTATCAAAAATTGTAACCTTCGCACCTAGGCCAGCAGCAATTTTTGCTGCGTTAGTCCCGACAATTCCTCCTCCAAGTACCATTACTTCGGCGGGACCTGTTCCAGGCACGCCGCCTAACAAAATTCCTCTTCCGCCCATTGCCTGTTCTAAATATTTTGCGCCTTCCTGCGGAGCCATTCGTCCAGCAACTTCGCTCATAGGGATTAGTAAAGGCAAAGATTTATCCGCTTTTTGAACTGTTTCATAAGCAATGGCAATACACTTCGATTTCATCATTGCTTCGGTTAATTCTTTGTTTGCTGCAAAGTGAAAATAGGTGAATAAAATCTGTCCGTTTTTAATTAACTTATATTCTTGTTCAATAGGTTCTTTAACCTTCATAATCATATCGGCAGCGCTAAAAATTTCTTTTGGCGATGAAGCTATTTCTGCGCCTACTGTCTTATAATCTTCATCCGAAAAACCGCTTCCGACACCTGCGTTATTTTCGACGACTACTTTATGTCCGTTTCTAATTAAAGTTAAAGCACCTACAGGTAATAGGGCAACTCTGTTTTCATTGGCTTTGATTTCTTTTGGAACGCCGATTAACATATTATACCTCTCGTTTTGTTCAGCTATGCGGCTGATTTTAGTAATACATTTTTTGATTTTATAATCAGCTTAACGAATTTGTTTTCGTCAAGCAACTGGTTTGCAGCTTCAAGGATTTTTTCGCTTGTTACCGCATCGATACTCTTAATAATTTCTTCTGTTGACTTTACTCTATTAAAATATAATTCTGATTGAGCCATCCTGGTCATTCTGTGCGATGTGCTTTCCAGGCTTAGCAGCATACCGCCCTTCAAAGATTCCTTCGCTTTACTTAATTCCCTGCCGGAAATTTTTGTATCTCTAAGTTTTTTTAATTCTTTAGAGATTATGGCTAGCGCTTTATCAAGCATTTTTTCATTCGTCGATAAATAAATGCCGAATGTTGAGATATCATAAAATGAATTTAGAAAAGAATTTATTTGATAGGCTATCCCGTTTTTTTCACGAACAGACTGAAATAGTCTTGAGCTGCTTCCCTCTCCTAAAATTTGATTTAACACCGCGGCATAAATCCGAGACTCATTTTTATAGCCTTGAGCTGTCGTCCCGAGTATAGCATGAACCTGTTGGATTTCTTTTTCTATAAACTCTAATTTTGGTATGATAGAATTACCGGAAAAATTCTTTCTTTTAACAGGTGAATAGCCAAGATCAACATTAAAATATTTTTGTGCTAACTTAATAATTTCTTTATGATCAACTTCTCCGGAAGCTGCTATTAAAAGCCGGTTAAAGCCATACTTTTCTTTTACAAAGTTAAATAAATCAAGCTGTGAAAATCCTTTAATGTTCTTTTCCGTGCCGATAATCGGATATGCCAGACTGTTTCCTGAAAATATTGCCTCTTCAAACTTATCAAAAATTAATTCTTCGGGGTTATCATTTATATCATTTAATTCGTCAACAACAACGCTTGCTTCCTTCGTAATTTCCGTAGGCTTAAAAGCTGGCTGTTGAATCATGTCCGAGAGAACATCAAAAGTTTTTTCAAGATGCTCGCTTAGTCCGCGACCATAATAGCAAGTATGTTCCTTTGAGGTAAACGCATTCAGGTAACCGCCGAATGATTCAATATCATCTGCAATTTTTTTTGCCGATCTTTTTTTAGTTCCTTTAAAAAGCATATGTTCGATAAAATGTGTTATCCCGTTGTTCTTTGCATTTTCATCGCGTGAGCCAACATTAAACCAGAATCCCAGCGAAAAAGATTTCACGTAAGGAATCGATTCTGAAATTATTTTAATTCCGTTAGGAAGGATCGTCTTATTATAGTGATTCAAATCGTTTTTTCTGAAAATGTGTCAAAAATTTCTTGTGAAATATAGAGAAATGGCTTTATGTAGTCAAGGAAAGTTCGTGTTCGCTACATCATTAGTCCTTGGTCATTAACTATTGGTAATTCGTAATTAACTCAAGTTGAAGGCAGTATTGAAACTGTTTAGATCTTAAAACGTGGTGTGTTATATTGAAAAGCTGGAATATTGGTAATAAATATTTCATTTATAAATAGATTTAGGAGCAATCGACGGATGAGTAACTAACTTCATTCCACATACTCAC
>JAJYSI010000394.1 GCA_021793635.1 Bacteroidota bacterium | reverse complement strand
GATCTCGACCTTACGTCAAAGAAGTAAGTTCTTCTACCAGCTCTCAGCACTTTGGACATTACACCGTGCTTGTTCTCATTGTCGTTCAAATCATTCATAATCTTTAAGGTTTTATACCATTAACGGTGCCAAAAATGAAAAAAAAATATGGTTTAAACAAAATTTCACTCTTCTTTTTCGTTTAATTGTTTTTTATAGAGATCTTTATAGTGTCCGGGGACGTTTAATAAACTCTTGTGCGTTCCCTCTTGCACAATTCTACCTTTATCTAATACAATGATTTTTGTTGCGTTTTTGATAGAAGAAATACGATGACTGACGATTAAAGTCGTTTTCTTTTTAGCAACGCGATTAAGGTTTTCTAAAATGGCCTCTTCTGTCTCTGTATCAACGGCAGAAAGGCAATCGTCAAATAGGAAAATATTGGGATTCAAAGCCAGTGCACGAGCGATAGAGAGGCGTTGTTTTTGACCACCGGAGAGGGTCAAGCCGCGCTCTCCCAGAATGGTGTTATAGCCATTAGTGAATTCAATAATATTTTTATGGATATCGGCGTCTTTTGCGGCTTGTATAGCCTCTTTGTCTGAGAGATTATCGTTGCCGAATTTGATGTTGTCTATGATGCGGTCGCTAAAAAGGAAGGCATCTTGAGGAACATAACCGATAGATTTTCGCAAATCGTTGAGGTTGAGGTCTTTTATGTTTTTGCCATCCAACAGGATTTCTCCGGATTGCACATCATATAAACGCCCTATAAGATCTAAAAGGGTTGTTTTTCCCGAACCGGTTTTGCCAATAATACCAAGTGTTTCTCCTGCTTTTAATTTAAAAGATATTCCTTTAAGCGCGACAATTCCGGTGTCTCGATACGTAAAAGTAACCTCCTTAAATTCGATATTTCCTTCTATTTCAGTAGATTCTTCAACTAGATTATAGATTTCAGGCTCTACACTTAAGAATTCGTTTATTCGTTTTTGAGAAGCTTCTGCCCGTTGAATCATATTGGTGATAAAACCTATGCTCGTGACCGGAAAGGTGAGCATATTGACATATAGTAAAAATTCTACTATCGTTCCTACGCCGCTAATTTGACCGGTAATTAATTGATGACCGCCAACAAAAATGACCAGGATGTTACTGCCTCCAATTAATAGGATAATAAGAGGAACGAAAAAGGCCTCAACTTTAGCTAAGTCGATTTGTTTGTCTTTGCTGCCATTTGATAATGCTGTGAAATTGGCATTTGTCCGCTTTTCTATGCCAAATGATTTGATAACTGCAACACCGCTAAAACTTTCTTGAGCCAAGGAACTTAATTTGGATAAGTATTGTTGAACGATAGTGCTGCGTTTGTGAATGGCCTGGCTTAATTTATAGACCAAAATCGATAGAATAGGGAAGGGAATGACCGTGTAAAGCGTCAGCATTGGCGCTTTGTGAATCATGAAAATCATGGCCACTATAAACAGTGTAAAAGAGGTGATGCCATACATTAAAGCCGGCCCGAGATAGTTGCGAACTCTAGAGACATCTTCGCTGATACGGTTCATTAAATCACCGGTTCTGTTTTCTTTGTAAAAACTAAGGCTGAGGCGTTGATAGTGTTGATAGACTTCATTTTTTAAATCATATTCAATATATCTCGAGACCACAATAAAAGTCTGTCGCATGATAAAGGTAAATATGGCGGCGATGACTGCCGTGCCAAATATCAATCCGATATTTTTGAATAATTCCTGCTTAAATAAAGCTGTATCTGTGATTTTACCGCCCATATAATCGGCGATTAAATTGGATACATCACCGACATAACGCGGTACAAAAATGGAAAAGAGTTGAGCCAGTATTGTGATGGTCAAGCCCAATATGAGTTTCCATTTATATTTTAAAAAATATTTATTAAGATGTTGTAGTTCCTTCATAGATAACCTTCCTCATAACTGCCTTTGCTGCATTATCACTTTGTGCATGTCTATCTGCTTTAAGCGATAATATGCAAAAAGAAGTGCAAATATAAAGGAATAAACCCATTTTTGTAGAGGTGTAACGAGTTTATAAAAAGCTTTCGAGGCTGTATATTATAAAATAAAACCTTACTTTTGCCACCTCATTTTTTGTACACTAGGATAATCCCTCCTGAACTATGCTCACAAGACGACATATTCGTGCCAAAGTAATGCAATCTTTATATGCATTACAACAAGATACCGATCTGAATACCGGAGCGGTAAAAAAGTTTTTAGATCGCAGTATGAGCGATATGTATGATATGTTTTTGTTAGATTTGGCTTTACTTATTGCCATTAAAGATCAGGCAGAAGATTTCTTTGAAAAATCTAAGAAAAAGTACCTTCCTACTGAGCAAGATATTCATCCTAACCTCAAGTTTATCAATAATATTTTGCTTAAAAAGATTGAGGCCAATGAAGAGTTTAATGAATTGTTGGAGAAAAAGGGATTGAACGATTGGCAGATAGAATCTACTTATACCCAATCTTTCTGGGAAGAAATTCGAGCGTCTGATCTCTATAAGGCTTATACAACGTCTGATAAAAATACATTTCAAGAAGATAGAAAATTTATTGTCGCTTTATATAAAGAAATCATCGCGCCAAATGAAAAGTTGCATGATTATTTTGAAGATAAAAAGTTGACGTGGATGGATGACCTTCCAATTATCAACACGGCTTTAGTTAAAACGCTTAATAAGCAAAGAGCTAAGGATAGTTTTAACCTTCCTGCTCTTTTTAAAAATCAAGAAGACCGCGATTTTGCTTTTGATCTTTTTAATCGTACGTTGAATTACGATTATGATTTCGAACAAGAAATTAGTTCAAGAACGCCTAATTGGGATCGTGATCGTTTGGCAGAAATAGATCATATTTTGATAAAGATGGCTTTGTGTGAGTTTATAAGATTTCCTTCTATTCCTGTAAAAGTGACGATTAATGAATATCTGGAAATAGCTAAGGATTATAGCACCCCAAAAAGTAATGTCTTTATCAACGGGGTGTTAGACCGTATTTCAAAAGCATATTTAGAGGAAGGGAAGATAAATAAAACGGGAAGAGGACTTCTTTAAATACATAAAGATTGTTATTATTGCAGAATCAATAGGACGCAAGACTGACAATTTGGATTACAAATTTTGTGATGAGAAAAATCGCACTGTTATTGACGCTATTTGCTTTGGTAGGCTTAAATGCATGTAAAAATGATAAGGCCTCCAGTAAAATTTCTGTTAGTGAAAAAACAGAGCGGGAGCTTGCGGCAGACATCTCGGGAGAATATCCTGAGGTAGAATTAGAAGAAGCGCTGTTTGATTTTGGAACAATAGAAGAAGGGGAAGTGGTAGAGCATGTGTTCCATTTTACAAATACAGGAACTCAGCCGCTTAAAATATCTCAGGCTAAAGCCAGTTGCGGCTGCACAGTGTCAGAATGGACGAAAGAGGAGGTAGCTCCCAGCGAAAAAGGAAAGGTTGCTGTCAAGTTTGATTCTAAAGGAAGACCGGGACTTCAAAATAAGAGCGTACGCCTCATTACTAATACTAAAAACGGAAACGAAACGGTTCGTTTTACCGTGAATGTCGAATAAATTATTAACTCAAAAATATAATTCTCATGGGAGATATCTCAAGCCTATTACCGTTAGTCGCAATCTTTGCGGTTTTTTACTTTTTTATGATAAGACCTCAAATGAAGCAGCGAAAAAAGGAAAAATCCTTTTCAGAAAGCCTTAAAAAAGGAGATAAAGTCGTAACTAAAAGTGGAATGTATGGTAAAGTTTTAGATTTTAGTGAAAAGAATGATACGGTTATTTTAGAAACCGGTGCCGGT
>JAJYSI010000393.1 GCA_021793635.1 Bacteroidota bacterium | reverse complement strand
CGATCTTGGGTCCAAAAATAAAAGCGGCAATAAATTTTATAGAAGGGGGCGGCAAAAAGGTGTATATTACCGGTTCAGAATTTTATGATGAAACTTTGAAGGGGAATGCAGGAACATTAATTGAAAAAAATTAGACTATTACATAATACGTGAACTGATTTTTATTCAAAGAAATTATCAAATGGAAATTACAATTACTCTTTTAACTAACTAATTAATTGCAATATATTTGACAGGGTATTTTTCATTGTCTAAGTCTGAAGAAAGCATTGGATGAATTATAAGTCGGGAGAAAAATCATTTCTTTTTCTTAGATTAACTTTATTTTTTTTCCTTTTAAGTGTAACTGCTTTATACTCACAGGGGAGAGGAACGATCCGCGGCATCGTCACCGATTCAACTAACGGCGAAGCTCTGGCGTTTTGTAATGTATTGGTAAATGAATTGAATATCGGAGCATCGACAGACTCACGCGGACTTTATATAATCGCTTCAGTCCCTGCGCGCAGCAGATACACACTTACCGTTTCCTACGTCGGCTATCAAACAAAAAAAATTCTCTTATCAGTAATGAAAAATAAAATTACGGAAATAAACGTTGCGCTGTCTCCCGTTGGAATTAAGATGGAAACTGTAGAAACTGTAGGAGAAAAAGTAATCGGGAAAAATGCTACTGATATTGGACTTCAAAGAATATCAATGAGAGAAATTGAAATGCTTCCCAAAGGTGTGGAAGCCGATGTCTTCCGGTCACTGCAATATTTGCCCGGAGTAAGATCAACGGGAGATGTTTCTGCCCGCTATTATGTGCGCGGCAGTTCAAGCAACGAAAATCTTGTTTTGTTAAACGGTATAACTATTTATAACCCTTTTCACGCTTTCGGAATGTTCAGCGTGATTGACCCCGATATGATAAACAGCGTTGAATTTTATAAGGGAGGGTTTACATCAGAAATCGGCGACAGGCTATCTTCTGTTTTAGACATTATAACCAAAGACGGTAACAAAAATACCTTTGCCGGTTCTGCAACATCAAGCTTTCTAACAGGTAAAGTCCTTTTTGAAGGTCCAATTCCTAACGGATCTTTTATGATTACTGGAAGAAAGAGTTATTATAGCGAAATACTTAAAAAATTCTTAAATGATAAAAGTGCGCCGATAGATTTTTACGATATGTCTTTCAAGCTGAATTATTCGAACCCAAATTTTATTAAAGGATCAAAATTCGATATAACCGGTTTCATTAGCGGCGATAATTTGAATAACAACAGCCCTTATACCGAAAACATGAGCTGGTCAAACAAATTGCTTGGTTTAGATTGGTTTCAACTAACGGATTCACCGCTTTATTTTGAAATAGGAATTTCATGGAGCAATTTTAAGGGAGAAGTTGATCCTAAGTTAAGCTCCGCAAAGCCTAAAAATAATCAACTTGACGACATTACAACTAAAATGGATTTTAATTACATCTTTCCAAGTAAAGATGAACTAAGCATTGGAACTGAAATAAAAGATGTCAGTACCACGCTTTATCTTGAAAATTCTTTGGGCGCAATAAGCGATATTGGTTCAAGCGGAACTAACATAAGTGTTTATGGAAAATATAAATTCCTACGGTACGAAAATTTCGGTGCAGATGTCGGAGCTAGAATTGCCGCTGTCAGTCTTTTATCGTCAAGCGACAATCCGTTTATGATTCAGCCAAGAGTTAGTATGACTTATAGGATTTTTCCTGCAATAGCCTTAAAAGGTTCATGGGGAATTTATGAGCAGGAATTAACGACTCTTTCCGATGAGAACGAGGTCATATCTCTCTTTGAACCATGGATAATTATTCCTGATTATCTAAAACCGGCTGGATCAATTCAATACTCTATCGGGATGACTACAGATTTTACTTCAAGCATTTCTCTAGATGTTGAAGGTTATTATAAAATTATGAAAAATATTCCTACTCTAAACGATAATAAAATTTCTTCCACCGATCCGGATTTAATCTCCGCAACGGGCGAATCGTATGGGTGGGAATTCTTATTTCGCTTTAACAACAATCCGTTTGCCCCGCAGACGGGGTTTGCTTTCACTGCCTCGTATACATTAAGTTGGGCTTACAAAGATGTTAACGGCTGGCTTTATTATCCGCGCTATGATTCGCGCAATTCCATCGATTTAACTTTGGAATATAATTTTGGCAACGACTGGTATGCAAGCGCTACTTGGGTTTATAATACTGGTCTGCCTTTTACCCAATCTCTTGGTTTTTATAACAAATTATATTTTAACGATCTTTATTCCGACTGGCCGATTTATGAAAATTATCAGCCCCTTCAGATATTATCTGACAAAGATTTGGGAAGACTACCGGATTATCATAGACTTGATTTAAGCCTTTCAAAATCTTTTAATATATCTTGGGTCAGGTTTCGTCTCGATGCAAGTATAATTAATGTTTATAACCGTGCGAATATTTTTTATTTCAAGAGGGATACAGGCGAGCGGGTAAATATGCTGCCTTTTCTTCCGACTGCAACAATTAAAATTGAACTATGAAAAAACTTGTAATTTCTCTTTTATCTTTTATTTCTATCTTATTGTTTTATTCGTGCAGTAATACATTAAATCCCTATGCCCCTTTCAGAGAGAGATATGTTCTAAGTGGAATAATTAGAAGCGATACTACTTTACAAGTAGTCACTCTTTCTAAAAGTTATCAGCCCGCCGGATTTAATCCTTTTGCCGATTCTGAAAATGTAGCAATTACCGGCGCTGAAGTTAATGTATGGTATAATGATACTTTGTATATAATGAGGGATAGTTCAATAGCAAGAGTAGATTCATCACGTTATAATACCAACGTAAACTTTTATTATTGTAATAATCTAAAGCCTGCACCTAATAGCTATGTCGAAATTCAAGCATTACTGCCAAATGGGTTATTATTGACTTCTATAACTAAAACACCTGACGCTGGATATGGATTTTTCGATCAGGCTAGCAATGATACTTTTGATCCAACACAAAATTCACAAATTTATGTTGGTTGGAAAGATTTGGGAAATATTTATTATGCGCCAAGAATATCGATTATTTATTATCAGAAAGGCGATACTAACCCAAAGAATTTTTTTGTGCCCCTTTCTTATTTCAATCAAAATGGTAAACTAACTCCAAATTATCCGCAGTTGACTAAAATTAACTTTTTTACAATAGATTATTCAACGCTTAATGAAGCAATGACTGAACTATCAGGCAATGATAAAAATAAAAGTGATTTTACAATTTCAAAAATTATTGTGGACGTAATTGCCTACGATGAAAATCTTTCGACATATTATTCTTCTTTGCAGCAGTCAGTTGATGGATTTACAGTAAATCTTGATGCGGCAGACTACTCAAATATTACAGGCGGTTTTGGAATTTTCGGTTCTTACTATAAAGCAAGTTTTAGAATTGATCTTGTCCGATCATACATAAATTCATTTGGATATAACTAATAAAATGAATCTTAGAAAATTAAATATTAATATTCTAAAATTGGGTACTATCCTGGTATTCTCTTTCTTAAGTACATTTTCATCTTGCACAAAAGATGTTTCAGTTAGTCCGCCTGATATGCCCCCGCCAGACGGTTATTTATTTATAAATTCTTATCCAACAGGCTTTCAAATATATTTGAATGGACTTCCAAGAAGAAGAGTGACTCCGGATAGTTTGACCTGGTTAAGCACAAATTCTTATACCATTACCTTGAAGAAAAATTTATTCCGCGACACAACTTTTTCAATTGACATTGTGGAGGGGATTAAGAAAAATATATTTGTTGATTTTTCTAAAAATCCTACAATGTTAGG
>JAJYSI010000392.1 GCA_021793635.1 Bacteroidota bacterium | reverse complement strand
GGAAGATTATTATTTTGTCTATCCTACCGACTACCATAAATATTTGACATATTACAAAGATACTTTTCAGCACGGGGGAATTTCTATGGAAGAAATGATTTTACCAATTATAACAATGGAACCAAAATAAAAGTGAACTTCCCATTTACAAAGAAAGTTTTTACCGAAGATGATACAATAAATCTTGCCTGTGAATTTGTTAATTACATCTCAACTGGAGATGTGATTGTTCTGAACGGTAATCTTGGAGCAGGTAAAACTTTTTTTATTAAGCATACTTTAAAAATATTTGGAGTAAATAACGTAACTTCTCCAACTTTTGCCATCGTAAATGAGTATTCCGGTAAGTTCAAAGTATTTCATTTTGATTTTTACCGGGTAAATAACGTCTCCGAGCTTTTTGATATTGGGATCAATGATTATTTTAACGATGATAGTGTGGTAATTTTTATTGAATGGGGTAATTTGATCCCCGTTATTTTACCAAAAAAAAGATTTGAAGTAAATATTACCTTAAATGATGATCTTTCGAGAGACTTTAATTTTATAAAATATGAATGAATCAAAGCCGGTATTAGCGATTGAAACTTCACAAAGCCTTTGCAGTGTTTGTGTCTATTTTTCGGACGAAATTTTCTATGAAATGAATATTAATCTGAAAAACTCCCACGCCGAAAAATTATTTGAAGCTACCGACTTTGTGTTGAAATCTTCCGGCGTTAATGCAAAAGACCTGGATGCAATTGCAGTTTCTGCAGGCCCCGGTTCTTTTACCGGTTTAAGGATCGGAATGTCTGCTGCAAAAGGTTTAGCTTTTGGAGCTAAATTACCAATTGTTTCAGTGCCTACTTTTGAAGCTATGGCACTGCAAATTGCAAATTACCTAAAATGTGATAGTGATTTTTTTATTGCAAACAAAGTTAATGTTGAAGAGTTATATTTTGCCAAGTTTCAAGTTAAAGGGAATAGTTATATATTTGCGGAGAATCTGGGTATAATCAAGCGGGACGAATTTGGCAAAAGAATAAAGAATACTTTAACTTTTGGTAATGTCTTTCCGCTAGACGGAAAAATAAAAAATCTTTCTGCGCCCAATTCCTCGTTTATAGCGAAGTGGTGCAATCTCTTCGGAGAAAAGCTGAAAGTGTATGATTATGATTTTCTTGAGCCGAATTATCTGAAAAATTTTGTTGTAAAGGAAAGAAAAAAAAAATGATTAAGAAAATAATTACCTTGGTTGTTTTCTTTTTCTCGTTTTGTGTTGCTCAGTCAATTGGACCGGTTGTTTCCGTTCCTAAAATAGATTACGACTTCAGTAATGCTCCTGCCGGAACTTCAGTTGAACATTCTTTTGTAATTTATAACGGGGGCGGCGCTCTTCTTACTTTATCCAGTGTTAAGTCTTCATGCAATTGTATTACAGCTACACTTGATAAAAATAGCTTGATGCCCGGAGATTCTGCCCACCTGGATATTGATTATGTTAGCAAGGGTAAAGCTAATCCCGAAGACAACTACGTTACTGTAAAAACCAACGATCCAAATAATCCGGATTTGAAGTTATTTGTAACCAGCGCTTATCCTGATAACAAACCCACGCTTTCCGGTATCCCGATCGATTCTTCGTTCCATCCTGTGGCTAACTTTCCTGAAACCGAACATAATTTTGGCTCAATCAAACAAGGGCAGGTTGTTGAATGCTTTTTCATAATAAAAAATAGTGGTAACACAGCTTTAATAATAAAAGACATAAGAACTTCTTGCGGATGCACTGCCGCCGTAGTTAAGAAAAAGGAGCTGCTACCGGGCGATTCCTCCCAGATTCGTGTTCAATTTGATTCTGCCGGTTTGAATGGAAAAGTTAACAGGGTAATTTCAATTACAACCAACGATCCGAAACATCCTCGAAAATCATTAACAATATTTGCTGACGTAACAAAGTAGAGTTTTATAAATGGCATGGTTTAAAAGATCAAAAGAAAATATTTCACCTGACTCGCAAAAAAAAGATTTGCCCGACGGATTATGGGAAAAATGCTCAAGTTGTGGAGAAATAATTCATAAGAAACAATTAGAAACAAATTTGTGGACTTGTACAAAGTGTGGTTTCCATTTTAGGATTGGAAGTAAGGAATATATTGACGTTATCTTGGATAAAGGCACGTTCAAAGAGATGGATAAAAAAATGCGTTCCGGAGACCCGCTCGAATTTGAAGATACTAAGAAATACAAAGATAGAATTCAAGAAACCATAAAAAAACTTGGATTGAATGATGCAGTTAAAACAGGTACTGGAAAAATAAATGGCATGGATGTAGCCTTCGGTTGTATGGATTTTAAATTTATCGGCGGAAGCATGGGCTCTGTTGTTGGCGAAAAACTTGCAAGATTAATTGACAAGGCTTTCAAAAATAAAATTCCATTAATTATAATTTCTGCAAGCGGTGGTGCAAGAATGATGGAGGGAGCTTTTTCTCTTATGCAAATGGCAAAAACAAGTTCACGCCTTGCAAGACTTGCCGACGCTCATGTCCCTTACATCTCGGTTTTAACAGACCCAACTACCGGAGGCACAACTGCTAGTTATGCTATGCTTGGTGATATCCATATTGCCGAACCGCAAGCTCTTATCGGGTTTGCCGGTCCTCGTGTTATCAAACAGACAATCGGTAAAGATTTGCCCAAAGGATTCCAGAAATCAGAATTTTTACTCGAACAGGGATTTGTTGATGTTATCTCACCCAGAAAAGAATTAAAGAATAATATCTATAATGTCTTATCGTTAATTTCCTGAGGTAACCTATTAAAATTATTACTAGCGTTATGCAAATGCAAAGGCTTTCAAGAAAGTTGAAAGCTGAGAATAAGGCGATAGGTTTTGTGCCGACGATGGGGTTCCTCCACGAAGGTCATATCTCGCTTGTTAAAAAATCTAAGCAAAAATCTGATGTTACAGTTGTTTCTATTTTTGTTAATCCGGCTCAATTTGCACCCAACGAAGACTTTGAAAAATATCCTCGCGATCTTAGGCATGATAAAAATCTATTGACAGCAAGCGGCGCTGATTATCTATTTATTCCCGACGTTTCGGAAGTTTATCAAACTAATTACCAGACCTTTGTTGAAGTTAATGAAATTTCCCGTATTCTTGAAGGCGAGTTCCGACCTTTTCACTTTAAGGGAGTTACAACAATAATTTCCATCCTTTTCAATTGTGTTTTGCCTGACTATACCTTCTTTGGTCAAAAAGATGCACAACAAGTTGCTGTAGTTCGCCAGATGACAAAAGATTTAAAATTTGCTACTGAAATAATTGCATGCCCAATTATTCGCGAAAAAGACGGATTGGCGATGAGTTCACGTAATAGTTATTTATCTATTAAAGAAAGAAGCGATGCTCTGGTTTTATTCAAAGCGCTCAAACTCGCCGAAAAGTTAGTAATGGAAGGGGAAAGATTGTCCGATATAATAATTTCTAAGATGATTAATGAAATTAATTCCATTGACTCATCCAAAATTGACTATGTAAGAATTGTGGATGTCGATAAATTTTCTCAGGTCGACAGATTAATATCCGGGGGAAGATATTATTTCCTGATAGCTTGCAAAATTGGAAATACACGATTGATAGATAATGTAATTATTAAAGTTTCTTAAATTTTAAATTGTGCTATCTGTTAATGTCAAAAATAGCTTTGACTCCTAAAAGTACAAGCGCCTTTTGATTTTCATATTTAATGTTAAGGTGAGGACTAATTTTTTCCGCATTTCCTCCTGTAATGAAAATTTTTATCTCACCTGCACCGAGGTTTTCTTTAAGATGTTTTAACGTTTTTTCTATCCTTCCTGCAA
>JAJYSI010000391.1 GCA_021793635.1 Bacteroidota bacterium | reverse complement strand
TATTCTTCCTGCCTAGGGCATTTTGCAAGTCAAAAACCGTATATTCCTTTAAAGCTGCCGATAGTAAGCGAATAGATTCAATCGAAATTTCTTTTTTTTCTCCAAGATTTACAAAAAGTTTTTCAAGTTGAGCTTCTATTAGATTTCGGTTTTCACCGGAAATATCCACCAGCATCTGAGCATTTTCATAAGAGATTTGTTTTCCGTTTTCCTCAACAAAGTTTTTGACCCAATCAATTAGATTTTTTCCTTTTAATTCTTTAGCTTCAAAAATAAATTTATTTTGCAATAATGTCTTGTACGGTTCTGTATCGAGGTTCGGCACAGAACCGTTTTGAATGAGAATTAAGATTGTAAAATCGGCGGGCGAATTAAGATAGGAAATTATTTTCTTCCTATCCTTCAGCTTTTCAAATTCCTTGACGATAATCAGCTTCTTCTCTGAGGTAAACGGGAAAGCAGTTGCAATATTTATAACGTTAACAGCATCATTCTCATCACCGTGGATTACTTCCTTGTCAAAGTCAGATTTAATAAACGGTGCTATAGATTCGTTAAATAACTTTAGCGTTGTTTCGATTCCGAATTCATCTTCTCCGCAAAAAAAATAAACTGGAAGAAAATTTTTATTTCGTAATCCTTTTATAGCCTCGATTATTGAGGGAATGGGAATTTTGTTTTTCGCCATTTATGATTTGCCTTAACCTTAGCGCCTCAGCGTCTTTGCGGAGATGAAGCAATTCCACCGCAGAGACGCAAAGGCGCAAAGCAAATAAATTAGTTTTTATTTAGGTCTAGTTTCAATTATCATTTTTTCAATAATAACAGGTTTGATCGGTTTATCATTAGGTTTGCTTGTAGGAACCTTTCCGATTTCTTTTACAACATCTATTCCGTTTATTACTTTCCCAAAAATTGTATAATGAAAATTAAGCCACGGTGTTGCGGCAAGAGTGATAAAGAATTGACTTCCATTTGTGTTTGGCCCGGCATTAGCCATTGCTAAAACACCTGCAGAATCAAATTTGAAATTTTGGTTGAATTCATCTTCAAACAAACCACCGTAAATGCTTTTACCGCCTTCTCCCGTACCCGTCGGATCACCGCCCTGGATCATAAAATTATTTATTACTCTATGAAAGGTTAAGCTGTCGTAATATCCTTGATTTGTTAGTTCAACAAAATTTTTAACAGCTTTAGGGGCAATATCAGGAAGAAGTTGAAGTTCAATTGTTCCCATGTTGGTTTTCATGACTGCTACTAAAATTGAATCCGGAGACACCATACTATTTTCCTGTCCATTTGATTGTGATTGTTTACATCCGAGAAAAAATACCAATGCAATAAAAAATAAAGATAAGTTTTTCATATTTTTCTCCATAAATTTTTCGATATAATTTCTTGTTCTTTAATTAAGCCTAAGGCAAAATTATATGAGTTAAAATTAAAGTAAGTATTGCTAAGCCAAGCGCTATTCTATAATAGACAAAAACAAACATTGTTTTTGTTCGAAGAAATTTCAACAACAAATCTATTGACCAATAACCGAAGATCAATGCAAAAATAGTTGCGATTATAAGATCGAGACTTAATGCGGGACTTATAAATTTGCGCGATTCCCAAAGCTCCAGAAAACCGCTGGCAAAAACGGCTGGCAGGCTTAGTAAAAAAGAAAATCTTGCGGCTGTTTCTCTTTTCATTCCTAAAAATAATCCTGCCGTAATTGTTGTTCCGGAGCGTGATGAGCCTGGAATTAGGGCAAAACATTGAGCAACACCTACAAGAAAGGCATCTTTGACCGTTATTTCTTTTATCTCTTTTTTGAAGCTCGCTATTTTTTCGGCGATTGCTAGAATAATTGCCAATCCAATCATACTTGCAGCAATAACATATAAATCTTTTGTAAGCGCTCCTTCGATAATTTTTTTAAGAGAAAGCCCGATAATGCCTACCGGAATTGAGCCGACTATAATCAGCCAACCCAACCTTGAACTCAAACTTTGCCGGTAGTATTTAACTTTTCCTTCTCCAACATTCTCTTTTAAGAAGGCAAAAAGAATTTCCCAAACATCCTTCCAAAAATATAATAATACAGCAAGCATAGTTCCAAGTTGAATTACAGCCATAAAAGCCGTCCACTCATTATTGTTCATTGCTGGAATTATATGCAGCAACTTTGCCGCAATGGTTAAATGAGCCGTACTACTGATGGGTAAAAATTCAGCTAACCCCTGGATAATCCCAAAAATAATTGCCTGGAATAGATTCAAATCCTCCTCCTAAAAATTATACGTCAAACCTAAATGCAGAACTGCTGAAAACATATTAAAATTCACGTCTGAATTGTTGGCATTAATATTTACCAAGTATTTTCCGTTGTTACTTGGTTTGCCGTTTATATCATATTTTAGATCACCGCCGATGTTTGCAAACAAATTTTTGCTTAGTAATGTATTGGCGTCTACCCGCAAAAGGATACCAAATCCGGTTGATGCATAATTAACTCCTGAAGGTGTACCCGGAAGCTGTTCATTTACATTTACAAACCTTGGTCCTAGTCCTCCTCCGAACTTAAAACTATAACCTTCACCGCTTATTACATAATAATTAACGAGCGTAGGCATTAGAATTTCGTAGTTCATTTTATAAATTCCGCCGATTGAAGAAAAAGTATAGGAGTTTATAAGATAAGCCATATCTAAACCAACTTGATAAGTTTGGTTTAACGAATAGTCGAACTCACCTGAAAAATTTATAGCCGAATTAAAAGTCCCTAATTGCTGATTAGAAGGCGCGAAATTTTCATTTATATAATCCGTCAATGAAGAAGAACTTACAAAAGAAATTCCCATACCGGCTCGCACGCTATATTGTGCAACCGCGCTTGCGGATAGAACGGCTGTAAAAATTATTAATACAATAAATTTCATGATTCTTCCAGATCGGTTTCTATAACTTTGAAAAGATTTTCATGCTGTTTGTTAAGAATAAAGAAAGATAACAGCGCGGTGAAGATAAATAAAATATAAGAAATAATGTGTGTCAATATAGCATACGCTAGGCTTATAGACTCTCCGAAGCCAAACAGTAAAACCAGAGTCGCTTTTGATAGCGCTTCATAAGAACCAACACCGCCGGGAGTAGGTATTACAACCCCGATAGCGCTGATACTCATCAACACCCAAGCCATTCCGAATGTTAGGTGATGATTTTGCATTCCCAATGTATAAAATCCGAGGTATGAGCTAAAAGCATAATTGACCATTATTAGTATGCTAAGCAAAATTGTAAGTAAATAATTTTTTACTCCTTTTAAGCTTAAGAAACCCTGAATTAACATATCAAAAATGTAACCTGCTTTATGTGCATACTTTGCAGAAAATCTTCCGATAATCTTAATTAAAATATTGTAAAATTTTTCTTTGTATTTGATTATCAAAAACAGAAAGAAAAATGCTATCGCCACCAAAAAAGCTGTAATATAAAGAGCCGACTTCAACCACGGAAAATTTGAATAAATATTATCACTCCAAATTATTATTGAAATCAAAACTGCTAAACCTAAAAAGATTACATCGATAATTCGCTCAAGTATCACCGTACCGAACATTGAACTGCGGGAAAGGTTTTCCCATTTGCCGATTAGAACAGCCCTTGTAACCTCACCCAGACGCGGTATAACGCAGCTCACTCCGTACCCTACCATCATTGAGCCAAAAAGATTTTTTAATGAAGCGTCCTTTTTGACTGAACCAATAATTATTTTCCAGCGAACAGCTCGAAGAAAATGAGAGAACATTACCGAGATTGCAAAAATAATAATCCAAAATATTGATGCGTTAGAAAAAATTTGAAAGACCT
>JAJYSI010000390.1 GCA_021793635.1 Bacteroidota bacterium | reverse complement strand
TTTGCACGTCCTACCTTAAAAGGCGTTGCAATTGGGGGTACTACTTCCGCAGCAAAAACAACCGCAGTATTTATTCTTGATAATACTTCCAGCATGTCAGTTGTTGATAGCAAAGGATCTTATCTTAACCAGGCTAAAGCAACAATAAAACAAATTTTAAGCCTGATGCAGGATGGTGATGAAGTTGCTCTTATTCTTACCGGTGATCCAAATAATAATGATGTTAAGATCACTAGCAATCTTGGGAAATTCCAAAAACAAGTTGATGCAGTTAAAATATCTGATGTCAGTGGACTCCTAAATAATGCTATCGTTAAAGCGGCAAAAGTTTTATCTAAATCTAATAACTTTAATAAAGAAATTTATCTGTTAACTGATTTCCAAGCCGGGCGACTCGCAGATCAAAATTCCCAATCTGATTTAGGAGAAATTTTGAATGATAGGGTTAGACTATATTCATTCAATTATTCCGGCAAGAAAGTTTTTAATATTGGAATTGACGATATCAAACTTAATACTCAAATATTTGAGAAAGATAAACCACTCGACTTTAATGTTACTGTTACGAATTATTCAGATCAATCTGTTAACAATTTAGTTGTATCTCTTTTTATCGAAGGCGAAAGGAGCGCACAGCAAAGTGTTTCGCTTAATCCGGGCGAATCAAAAATCTTGACTCTTCAAGCGCCAGTAAAGCAAACCGGCTATGTTGATGGTTATGCTGAGATTGAAGATGATGAAATACTTCAAGATGACCGCCGTTTTATTAGTTTTTATATTCCGAAAGAAATTCCGGTAATAATTTTTACTGACAATCCGGCTGATTCACGATTTGTTGATTTAGCTTTATCTGCTGCCGGCAGCGGTCAAACTTTGCTGGTTACAGAGAAAAATCTAAGTCAATTGAATTCTACTAATCTATCTCAATACGATGTTGTTATAATTATCGGCTCGGAAAGTATTTCTAACTATGATTTATTAAATTCATACTTAAATTCAGGTGGAAAAGTTTTATTAATGCCGGGCTCCAAATCTACGATTCAGAATTTTGGCAATATTACCAAAGGGCTTGGGATTCCTTCGCCAACGGTTGCGGTAGGTAAGGAAGGATCTACTATAAACCCGGTTAACTTTGATAAGGTAGATTTCAATCACCCGGTATTCCAAGATATTTTCAGCAGCAAGGAAAAGAAAAATGTAGAGTCTCCAGAAATTTATTATCACTTTAAAGTTTCTACCGAAGGTAAAGGAGCAAACGTAATTTCCTTAACGGACGGCTCATCATTTTTAAGCGAATACAAAACCGGCAAAGGGAAAATATTCCTTTTTAACACAGCGCCGGTTTTAAGCTGGAGTAACTTTCCATTGAAAAATTTGTTTGCGCCGCTGATTACTAAATCAATTTTTTATTTATCCTCAAAAGATAATTCCGGTAATCAACTTATTGCCGGAAATCCTGTTGAAATAAACCTTCAGAACAATTCTTCGCCCCAATTAAGAATTGAAGTGCCTGCTTACCCTACAGGCAGCCCTGATAATAATGAAGACTATATAGACCTTGGAAAACAGACAAATAAAAACTTTATAACTTATAACAACACTAACGTTGTTGGTAATTATAAAGTATACGCCGGTGCAAATCTTGTTGATGAATTTTCTGTTAACGCCGACCCAGATGAATCTGTAACGAAATATTATAGCCAAAGCGAGTTTGAAGATTATCTTAAAAAAATTAACTTCAAGGGTAAATACTTTAATATTAATAAAAATGAAGATCCCGTTAAAATAATTACACAGGCAAGGTTTGGATCCGAATTGTGGAAATATTTCTTGCTTATAGCTCTATTACTGGCTCTTATTGAAATGGCAGTAGCGAGGAATGCAAAGAAAGAATTAATTTAAGTTCCTAGCTTATGACATACGGGCACTTCAAAGAAAAGGAATAATGGAGTAATGGAGTAATGGAGTAATGGAAGAATGGAATATTTACAAACTTTCCATTATTTCACTTTGTGTTTGGCTGAGGAATTATTAGAGATGTTCTATAGAATATGTAGGTGCTAATTTAGCTTTTTCATAATGTCATGCCGGCCGGCAGGCATTCGGCATTCTATTTTACTTTTTCTTTCAATAGCTACGATAATATCATCCCTTTGGGATTAAGGGAAAAAACCTCCGAGGTTTAGGAAAACCCCGGAGGTTTTGCTTTTATTATTTTGGACAGAAATGAATTTTGCAATGTATTAAATTGAAAGTAAGAATCTATTTGGTTTTGTAAATGAATAATTATTACGTTTACATATAAATAAGAAAAAGAAATGGAATCTTAATTAAATATGATAGAAGCGCCAAAGAAAACAAAAGAACGTGCTATTCTTGTTGCCGTAGATACAAAAGATTTAAACCGGGAAATTGTTGAAGAACATCTTGCGGAACTCGAAGAATTAGCAATTACTGCCGGAGCAGAAACAATCATAAAAATTATTCAAGAGCGTTACACTTTTGACTCAGCTTTTTATATCGGTAAAGGAAAAGCAGAAGAGCTTGCCTCGCTTGTCGAAATAAATGATATAAATCTGATCATATTTGACGATGATTTAACCCCGGTTCAGGTTAGAAATCTTGAACGGCTGATTGAAAGGAAAATTGTTGACCGGAGCGGATTGATTCTTGATATATTTGCGTCACGCGCAAAAACAAAGGAAGCTAAAACTCAAGTCGAGCTTGCGCAGCTTCAATATATGCTGCCCAGGTTAACGCGCGCCTGGACTCACTTATCAAAGCAGTTCGGCGGAATTGGCACTAAGGGTCCCGGTGAAACCCAAATAGAAACAGATAGAAGAATTATCAGAACAAGGATTAGTCTTCTTAAAGAAAAATTAAATAAAATTGAAGCGCAAAGAAGTACTCAAAGCCAGGGAAGAAAAGATTTTGTTAGAATTTCTTTAGTCGGCTACACAAACGCCGGAAAATCGACTTTATTTAATTTACTTACCGACGCAAATGTATTTGCTGAGGATAAGCTGTTCGCAACTCTCGATTCCACAACAAGAATCTTTGATTTGAACAAAGACAATAAGGTCTTGATAAGCGATACCGTTGGATTTATCAGAAAACTTCCTCCGCATCTTATTGCATCATTTAAAAGCACACTTAATGAAGTCAGAGATGCCGATATCATTCTACACGTAGTTGATTTATCCCATTCCTATTTTGAAGATCATATTGAAGTCGTTGATAAAACTTTGAAAGAACTTGGCTGCGAAAATAAAAATCAGATAAAGATTTTTAATAAGTTAGACATTGTTGAAGATAAAAACAGGATTCAATTCGTAAGGAATAACTATGAACACGGAATTATTATCTCGGCTGAAAGAGGAATAAATGTATCCGGATTAAAGGACAACATCATTAATATGATTGAAAAATCTTTTGTTGAAGAAAAAGTTGAACTTCAATTGACAGACTCAAAAAAGGCTGCTTCTATCCATTCGCTTGCACACGTTCTATCGGAAACATATGATGATAATTATATCCATATTACCTACCGGGCTAACCGGGAAAATTCATTAAAATTAAAAAAGATTATATATGGCGAATAAAAAACTCATAATTGACGGCGACTCGCTTACTCTCGATGAGATAGATTTTTTCATCAAAGAAAATCCTAAAGTTGAAATAGCAAAGAAATCAATTTCGCTGATTAACCGTTCACGAGCACTAATTGAAAAATGGGTCGAGAGTGAAGAGTCAATTTATGGTGTTACTACAGGTTTCGGAGAATTTTCTAACGTAAGAATTTCCAAAGAAAATATTAAGAAACTTCAGGAAAATTTAATTCTAAGTCATGCCGTTGGCTGCGGCGAAAACCTACCACCTGC
>JAJYSI010000389.1 GCA_021793635.1 Bacteroidota bacterium | reverse complement strand
ATCCTAATAGTGGTAGGTCGGCAGTCGAGACAAAAAGTTCGAATTCTGCCGTTGAAGCTCAAGTTACTGTCATTGCTTCAAAGTTTGTTTGCTCATGCCAAACAAATGAATGTAATAAAACATCATTAGAATCATGTACCTGCAGTACAGCGGCTGAAGAAAGGCAATTTATTAGAACTAAACTCGAAAAAAATGAGAAGCCCGATGATATACTAGTTGACCTCGCAAATAAGTATGGCTTTCTTAAATCGCAGTTCGCGTCTAAGTATAAGATTAACCCAAGCAAGGTCTTGAATTCAAATTAAATAAGATATTAAGGAGGATACAATGAAACATATAATTTGTATATTGGCACTGGGTCTTGTTTTTGCTACAAGCAATGTATTTGCCCAACATCAGATGGGCGGGATGGCTGACTCCGGTAACAGAAAAGATCCTGCAATCGCAGCGCTACTTTCAATTCAGCCTTTTCCTGTTGCTGCAGGAAATTTCTACTCAGGCAATTGGGAACGAGGAATTCTCTACACGACGGCAGAAGTTGCTCTTTTTATACCGGCAATGATTTTGCTGGGGCGCAACGGCTGGGGCATGCACAATTATAATTATTATAACGGAACGGATAACCGCCTTTCTTGGACAGTAGAAGAACGAAACCAGTTCTATTATTTGCTGACGGGATATATTGTTGTGAAGATCGTTAGCGCATTTGATGCCGGGTATTCTGCGGAGAGATATAATCAGCAGTTCTTTTTGAGCTACAATGCACGGACAAATTCAGCGATGTTTTCGTTGATTATTCCACTTAAATAATACTAACTGGTATTATAAAGAACTGTATGTATTTCAAAAATGGTAAGGAGGCAGTTGTATGGTAAAAGACCCCGTTTGCGGAATGACGATAAGAGAAGAAGATGCCGCCGGAAGCATCACTTATAAAGGTGTAAAATATTACTTCTGCGCGCCCGTCTGCAGAGTAACCTTTTCGTGCGAGCCTAAAAAATATGCTTTGCAAAATATTCCCGGTACAAACAAAAAAAAACATAAAGACGATTCCAATCATGAAGGAAAGGATAAACAAAATGAAAACGATTAAAGCCGGCGTAAATACAACCAGAGTTCATTGGGTTGTTGATGAGCTGAAGAAACTGGAAATAATGGACATAACAGTTACCGAACGTTTTACGCCCTATTCTCAAATCTCTTACATGGAATTTGCCTGCAATGACGATAAGGTAGAAGTTGTAAAAAATCTAATTCATAAAATCGGCACAACTGGTAAGTCAGTTGATAATTATGTTTTTGTTCATGACTACACAAGTTTAACTGCCGGTCAGGCAGGCTCGTCTGCGGGAAAGGCAATTTCACCTGTTGGCAAAGCAAATTCGTCTGCCGGTCAGAAAATTAACCAGGTCAACGATAATTTATTTTTTCCTATTAAATAGCCTTCAGTTATGAGCTAAATGAAATTATTATTTCACATATTGTATGAAAAAATAAATTTGGAAAGCTATTGGCTGCTGCTCGTCTTTTTGTTTTTCATTCTATTAACAAGTTACGGAGGTTCATTAGCTTTTGCACAAGGCAGCAGTAAAGACACTTCGACAGCTAAAGTCGAAAAACTCCCGGTAGTCGAAAGTGATGTGCCTAACGTAGAACAACATTATCTAAATATCCTGAAAAAGAATCCTGATGACTCGGTCGCTTTAAATAATCTTGGCATGTTATATCTTCAGCTTGGTAAAACAAAAGAGGCAAAGGAATATTTATTGAAAGCCGTAAAGTTTTACCCGTGTGATTATCTTACTCATTACAACCTCGGTACGTTCTACGGCTACGTGGATGATATGCAAGAAGCGGTTACTCATTTGATTGAGTCGGCTGAATTAAATCCTAAAAGCGATGAAACTTTTTCTGCGCTCGGCACTTTTTATTTTCGACAAAATAAATTAGCAGAAGCCGAAAAATCATTTTCAACGGCGCTTAAAATAAACCCGGAAAATGAAAACGCACTTTTCGGTTTGATGGGCGTCTATCAGAATAAAAACCAAATCGATTCTGCTCTTAAGGTTGGCAAAAAACTTTTAAGTGTTAATAGCCGCTACCAGCAGCTTCATTTGGTATTAGCAAATTTGTACCTGTTAAAAAACAATTTGCCGGAAGCATTGGCAAATGCAGACGAAGAACAATCGTTTTACCCTGACGAGCCTGAAAGCTATTATATGCTTGCAGTAATTTACGACAAGAACGGCAGCGAAGAAAATTACCGGGCAATGATAAAGAAACTGAAAGAATTAATTAAAACAAAAGATTCTGCTCAACCGTTATTAGAAAGTTTATTAAGAAAAAAATAAAGTGAATGGATGTAAAAAATGTTTGGAAATGTATTTATAATTTTAGCTTTTATTGCCGCTAGTTATAGTGTCGCAATGTACTATCAAGCTTCTAAAGGAACCGAAAGAGCGCTCACTTTTGCAAGATACGGCTTTCATATAATGGCTGCGCTTGTAATCAGCGCAAGTTTGTTTTTCCTTTATATAATCGTAACTCATCAGTACCAGTACAAGTACGTTTTCGATTACAGTAATGCCGACCTTACTACCGGTCTGCTGTTATCTACTTCTTACGCCGGGCAGGAAGGCAGTTTCCTTTTATGGTTATTGCTGGCAGTAATTGTTGGAATCTTCCTGCAAAATTATACTTCTAAAAAACAAGACTTTGAACCACCCTTTATGATGATATATTCTCTCGTTCTTGTTTTCTTAATTGCGATGGTTACGCCGTTTTTCAAAAGCCCGTTTAACTTTATCTGGTCCGAAGCAAATTATATAGATGTCAAATATATAAATCAATCGTTTTTAAATTTACCTTTCCTGCAGAATTTTATTTTCAGTGATTCAAAAAATAATCAATCTTATGTCCAAATGGGACCGGATCTTTTTTCAATCCTTAAAACAAATGGAATTGCCATAGGTGATTTTTTGATAAAAGGAAAAGGTCTTAACCCGCTCTTGCAAAATTTCTGGATGGAAGTCCATCCGCCTATTTTATTTCTCGGCTTCGCTCTTTCTATCGTGCCTTTCACTTTCGCAGTTTCAGCCTTAATTAAAAACAAGTACGACCAGTGGATAAAATATGCTTTACCCTGGACAATCGCGGCTTCCCTAATTTTAGGTCTTGGCTTGATGATAGGCGGATACTGGGCTTACGGCGTTCTTGGCTGGGGCGGCTTCTGGGGCTGGGACCCGGTTGAAAACGCAAGCCTTATTCCATGGCTTATTAGCGTTGCGCTTATCCATACAATGCTCATTCAAAAGCAAACTCAGATAATGAATAGAGATAAACTTGGAAGGTTTGCCAAAACAAATATTGCTCTTGCTGTGCTGATGTTTTTATTGGTTCTGTACAGTACCTTCTTAACACGAAGCGGTATTTTGTCAAAAGCTTCAGTTCATTCTTTTGAAGACCCTGGCGCTGCGGTTTATGTCTTTCTCATCCTTTTTATTCTTACTTTTACAGCTATCGGACTTGGCGGACTTTATTACAGAAGAAAATCCTTGACAAATTTTAACTATAATAAAGAAAGCTTTCTTTCAAGAGAAAACGGATTGCTATACGGATCCCTTTTTCTTATTGCATCAGCTTTAGTTGTTTTTGTCGGCACTTCCGCTCCGTTGATTAACGAATCCGTTGAAACGAGTTTCTACAACAAGATGAATCTCCCGCTTGTTATTATTATGGGCTTGCTCATTGGCTTAACTTTATTCTTAAGATGGAGAGAAACCGAGAGCAATAATTTTGTTAGAAGTTTGATTCCTTCACTTTTAATTTCAATAATTATAAGTGCGGCAGTGTTCGCCTTGTTAGGTATTAAAGATTTAATTCTCAT
>JAJYSI010000388.1 GCA_021793635.1 Bacteroidota bacterium | reverse complement strand
AAATGTTTCTTTATCGAGTTCAACCAGAATTTTTTTATTGAAAGGAAAGAAGTTAAAAATAGCCGGGTCATCGACGGTTTTTTCTTCGATTACTTTGTATCCTACTTTTAAGTGTGCATTATACGATTTATAATTCTCTCTAAAAATTATTCCCTGAACTTTTTCAATAGAATCATATTTCCGGGAATACCGGATGGCATGTTCTTTAATTAGTCTCGTAAAGACACCTTGCCTTCTGTATTCCGGGGCGACATAACCGTGCTCGAGCTGCAAAGCTCCCATTTCACGATTGATCGTCAACCCTTTGATTATTCTCGTACCTTTATTCATATTCTTGATTGTATCTTTATTTAAGTAAGGGAAGAGAATAGTTGCTTTTATAATTCCGCTTGGCGTGCCATCTTCACCTTCCAGCCATGAGCCAAGTGCGCCAATCTGTTTTCCGTCTTTTTCAGCGACTAAAAAACCTGAAAGGAAATAATCATAATTTGGTATATCCTGTTTAAGGATATCTTTTAAAATGTCACTAAACTGCTCTTCGCTTAGTGAAAAGATTTTGCATGAGCTTACCACATCCGAACTGCTTTTTTCCGATTCGAATATAGCAGTAATTATAAACTCAATATCGGCTATGTTAGCCTGTCTTACTCTCAAGTTTTCAATCATGAGCATTTCCTATTTATCTTTTACAAAATTAAGTAATTTCTTTCTATCAACTTTGCCATTTGAATTAAGCGGGAGGCAGTCTAATGAAGATATTTTTGAGGGCTGCATATACGGTGGAATTTTGGTCTTTAAATATTCAGCTAATTGATCGGTATGCCCGTTAAGCTTTTCAACAAAAAGATGAATTTTTGTAAGCCCGGCATCGTTTTGGTAAGCTACCGCAGCTGCGTTTGCCGGTGATGCAAACTGCCTTGCATGATATTCAATTTCACCAAGTTCAATTCTGTATCCATGGATTTTAATTTGATAATCTTTTCGTCCGCAATAAAAAAAGTCGCCTTCATTATCCTGGAAAGCTAGGTCACCGGTTTTATAAAAAATTCTGTTCTTGCCATCGTTATGGGAATTGAAAAAAGCACTGTTGTTCTTCTCGGGATTTTTCAAATAGCCTGAAGTTAATTGATGCCCTGATAAACAAAGTTCGCCTTTCTCTCCAGCGGGCAATAAATTATATTCCTCGTCAATAATAATTGCATCCATATTCTGCATAGGTTTACCGATACACACCACGCCGTTGAATATTTTATTTGCGGATTTATTTTTATTCCAATCATATGTTAGGCAAAAATTAGTTGCTTCTGTTGGTCCATATACATTTTGGACAAGCGCATTCGGCACGCATTCCATCCATTCCGAAACGAGATCGGCATACAAAGCTTCACCGCAAAACAGAGAGTATCTCATCTTGTCAAGATGTATCTCCGGGAAAAACGGACGCAAATAGTTAAGCAAAGATGGAACCATTAATGCAAATGTAATTTCATCATCAGTAAGAATTTTATAAATATTTGCATACTTAATTCCTTCTTCCGGAATAGTGTACACACAGGCTCCTTTTATTAATGGAACCATGTAAGACATTGTGGAGAGATCAAAAAGAAGATCGGAAGATTGAAGGCATCTGTCATTCTCATTAATATTATAACCGAGTGCTAAAAATGCATCGATGAATGAGTTCATGTTTTTATGTGAAAGTGGGACAGCCTTTGGAACTCCCGTACTGCCGGAAGTAAAAAGTATGTACGCGGTATCTTCCGGTTTAATTAGCGGCGCATTAAGATTAATCTCTGAGAATTGAATTTCTTTTGTATTGATAAATTTTATTTCCGGAAATTCTTTAGACATTTTTAATACGTCGTCATTTACACGGCTGGTTAGAATTACTTTTATATCTGCCAGATCAATCATTAAAGAATTTCTATCAATCGGATTTGAAGGATCAAACGGGACAAATGCTTTACCGGCAAATAAAGCAGCATAAAAAGATGCGTAGGTTTCAATTTCATCAAATGAAGTAACAGCGATTGCTTTGATCGAAGGATCCGAAAGTGCAATGATTTTATCTTTTATTCCGGAAATTATTTTTGCGAATTGGCTGTACTTATAATATGTCCCGTCTATGCAGAAGGCATTTCGTTCAGGAAACTTTTCAAAGCATTTTATAAATTCATTTAACATCTTTTGAATCTCTTCAGTTGCGGGTTAATTATTCTTTATGCTTTCTGTAAAATCATATTTTGTCCGATGATCTTTAGTTCCTTCCGATCAACCTTGCCATTCGCACTAAGCGGGAAAGAAGATATGATGGTAATTACCGAAGGGACCATGTAATCAGGTATTTTTGATTTGAGATATTCTTCGATTCCCTCGGTACTGCCGTTATAATTCTCGACAAAAAGATGAATCTGCATAGTTCCAATATTGTTTTGATAACCTACAGCGGCAACATTATAACCTTTAACAAATTCTCTTGCGAAATGTTCTATTTCTGCAAGCTCAATACGAAAGCCCTGAATTTTAACTTGGTTGTCAATTCGTCCCGCATACATGAAGTCTCCGTCGGAATCAATAAAAGCAATGTCTCCGGTTTTGTAAAATATTTTTTCTATGCCGTTAAGATGAATGTTAAAAAATGACTGAGAATTTTTTTTGCCGTCTTTCCAGTAACCGGGAGTCAATTGTTTTCCGGAAAGACATAATTCACCTTTTTCATTTTCATGAAGAATATTCAGGCTTTCATCAACAACCACAGCTTCCATATCTTCCATTGATTTTCCGATGCAGACGCCGTCGTTATATATTTTCCTTTGTGTTTTATCTTTTTGCCATTTATGAATCATACAAAAAACCGTTGCTTCGGTAGGACCGTATGCATTTATTATTTCTGCATTCGGAGTGCAGGCGGACCATGCTTCTGCAATTTCATCGAGCAGCATTTCTCCGCAGAATAAAGAATATTTCAGCTTCTCTAATTTGATGTCATCAAAGTAAGGTCTAAGATAAGTTAGAACTGAAGGCACCATGCAAGCGAAAGTAATTTCCTGCTCTTCCAACGTTGTATAAACATTTGCAAATTTAATTCCATCGGAAGGAACTGTGCAGACACACGCTCCGGCACAAAGAGGAACCGTATAGCAGACAACTGAGAAATCAAACGTAAGCTCGAACATCTGCATGAACCGGTCATTCTCATTTACATTATAACCAAGCTTGAAGAAAGCTTCGACAAATGCATTCAAGTTTGCTCTGGTAATTGGAACACCCTTAGGAACGCCGGTGCTTCCGGAAGTAAATAATAAGTATGCAATTTCATTTTCATCTGCATCCGGCAGTTCCAAATTAATTGGTACTTGTGGAAGCTCAGATGTATTAATAATATTTACCTCGTTGGCTTTGGCAATTTCGATTACTGCAGTGTTGAAATTACTGCAAAGAATTGTTTTAATATTTGTTTGTTCAAGAATTGAATTATTTCTGGCAAGCGGATTTTTAGGATTTATCGGAACGTAGCCTAATCCCGCAAATAAACATCCGTATAAGGATGCGTAAGTTTCAATATCGCCGGCGCTGTTTACTATAACTCCGATTAGTTTCTCGCCGCTCTTAAATTTTTCTTCCAGCAAAGCTCTAATATTAGAAACATGCTGCGCGAATTGCGAGTAAGTATAATTTTTCCCGTTTATGTTAAAGGCATTCCATTCCGAAAATTTTTCTACCGATTGTCGTACTTTTTCAAGCAATTCATTTCTCCTATAGTTCTCTTTCAATATGTATTCAAGACTCTGCTAAAAATGGTAAAAATATACAAAGCTTAAGACGAATATATTAAATATTTTAACTACTTGTATGTAAATTTCAAGATTACCGCTGAAATAATCACACTAGAATATCTAATATTATA
>JAJYSI010000387.1 GCA_021793635.1 Bacteroidota bacterium | reverse complement strand
GTAGATTCAAAAAGAATGCTTGCCGTAGTAGTAATTGCTTTGGGCGAATGTATTTTGATATTATTATTTCTTACATAATTTGCCAGAAATAATATTACCTCAGGGTAACCTCTAATTACTGCCGGTTTAAATTTATTTATCTGTTCAACGAATCTTTTAAAGTTTTCATCTGTTAAATGCGGACTTGATAAGAAAAGTGATCTGTTTGAAAAATCTTGAATCTTTTTTATTAAACTCTGTCTGGGATACTGACTTAACTTGATGTATTTGTCGCCTAATCGATAACCCATCCAGTACCAGCCTCTTATTCCGGCTGCTCTCCAAATGGATAATGAGCTTTTAGTATGATAAAATTGAAGCGGCTGTCCGGTAGAACCGCTAGATGCGCTTACAACAAGTTGTGAACGGGAAATGTTTCTTGCAACTATTCTATCCGGAAAGTTCCTTCGGATATCTTCTTTAGTCAACACCGGTATTTTGTACAAATCATTTTTAGTCTTTATATCATCCGGCTTTAGTTTTAGTTTTGTAAACAGCTCATTGTAATAAGGCACATTATTATAAGCGTGCTTAACCAGTTCCCTTAGTTTTTTATTTTGGAAGTCAATTAATTGATCTTCCTTCCACCATTGACTTTCCATAAGAAAGTTAAGATCCTTAGAAACAGAATACCCTTGGGCTAAGTCGCCTAGAGGAAGTATAATTTTTTCTGATAAGAAATTCATTCCAGACATATCTTCATTCCGTTTGATTACGGGCTATTTTAAAAATGTTGATCCAAATTTCATTTACGTGTTCTAATGAATATTTATTTTTTATTTCCTTTGCTTTATCTGAAAGGCTCTTGATTTTCTCCGGCAATCTTATGAGAGATTCAAGCTTAGCTGCCAGCTCATCTTCTTCATTAAAATTATTATAGACATAACCATTTAAATCATTAACTATAACGTCCGATATATCACCCACATCAGTAACCACCGGTACGCATCCGCATGCCATTGCTTCCAGCAGCGCTAACGGAAAGCCTTCTCCTTTTGAGCATAAAACAAAAACTTTTGCGTTGTTGTAAATTTCATTTTTCTGTTCTTCATTAATCCAGCCGGTAAATTTTATGTTTTCCTCAATCCCCATTGACTTTGCTTCTTCTTTAATATTTTCAAACTCAGGACCGTCACCTGCAATTATAGCAGTGGTCTTTAACGACTTATTTAATTTGCTCATTGCTTTTAACAGCAGCGATATATTTTTGTTCTTATCAATCCGTGAAAGTGAAATAATATCATATCTTCTTTCCTTATTGAAATCATTGTATCTTTCCATGCTGATAACATTTGGTAAGATAACAATCCGGCTGGGATGAAATCCTTTAGCAACAAGATAGTCGTAGGTCTTTTTGCCGGTAACAGTTACTACGCTGGATCTTCTGAACAACAACAAATTAATTTTCTCAATAATATTTCCATTCACCCAATACTCCCTGTGCCCCGCAATCGTTATATGAATATAAGGCAATCCGGTAAACATACTAATCAATCTTCCTATGTAACCGTGAGGATAAATTAGTACGCCTATAATAAAATCTATCTTATGCTGCTTACAAATCTCTATCCCCAATTTAAATTTATTAAAGTGCCTTATTTTAGATTTAGATCCGGAAGTATTTCCGGTTACGTAAGTAATTTTATCCGACTTAATACTTCCGGAAGTATCCCTCAAAACATAAATCTGTTCTAAATCCTCATGCTGTAAGAGAGGCTCCAATATGGTATTTAATGAATTATCGGTTAACTTAGCTACAAGTAAAATTTTCATGAGGAGAGTCTATATTTTAAACTGCCTTAATTGCCCTGTTAAAAACATTTTTGCAAACTTGTTTTCTGTTATTTGAAAGGATTAGCAGTTCGATGATTTTTAATTTCATCAATATCCGCTGGTATAAACGATTTTTCTTCAATTTGCTTTTATAGAAATTTACGTAGTCGTTCTCAGAGCTTGAAATTAAATTATTCATTTGAAGTTCGTATTGATGCAGCTTCCTATCAAGATTTGGAGAATAATAAACCGTGTTGATTTTCTTTTGATCCAGCTTAACTTCAAATACTTTGTAAGTAATCTTTTCTCCTTTATTGAAGAACAACTCAACCAGCATTCCTAATTTAAATTGTTTGGAAAACGGATTATCGAAGACAAAATTCCCCATGCTGTAAATTATAATGCCGTCTTTATACCGTTCAACCGGCTGAATAACATGAGGATGATGCCCCATAATTACATCGGCTCCGTAATCTATAATTGAATGTGCGAAACGGTTTTGTTCGAAGGACGGAATGTTAATGTACTCGTTGCCCCAATGAAAGCTAAGCATCTTGTAATCGAGATGAAGTGTATTCATCTCATCTATTGTTTTAGCTGCATTCTCAAATGTCAAATCGGCATGTAAGTCTGGGTTGACGATATCCTTGATTGCGTTAAAAGCAGCAAAGCCAAATCTTAAACCATTCTTTTCTAATATAACTATATTTGATTTGCCATCGTTGAATACACCGGCATAATTTACTTTAGCTTCGTGCAGGGCTTTTTGAGTATTTATAAATCCTTCTTCCCCTTGTTCCAAAATATGGTTATTTGCTATTGAGACTAAGTCAAAACCTAAATCTTTGAGAGAGTTTGCAAATTTCTCACTTCCAGCAAAACTGGAATTATGTACTAACTCTTCGTCTTTAACCAACGGCGATTCAAGGTTTCCAAAAACTATTTCGGAATTACTAAATAGTTTTTTTGTACGATTGATCCACCAGCTGTCAATGCCTTTTAAAAAAAGGCTACCGTTTCCAAATCCTTTGGTGTAAACTAAATTTGAAGGAAATATATCTCCTACTAATGTTGCTTTAACAGTATTTTCAGGCATATTGGTTTATGATTTCAGAATAAATATTTTTTGTTTTCTTCGCTACAGTCAAGGTGGAAAAATTTTCTTTTGCAAATTTTCTTGCATTGCCGGAGACAAGCATGTATCCGTCAGGGTTGTTATAAAGATTCTCCAAGACTAACGAAAGCTCTTCAATATCATTTTTTTTATAAAGAAAACCGGTTTCGCCGCTTTTTATTATTTCCGGAATACCGCCGACCTCTGTTGCAATTACTACTCTTCCTCCACTCATTGATTCTATTATGGAAACCGGCAGTGACTCCTGATTGGAAGGCAGAACAAATATTCCGTTATCATTCATTAACTCCGCAATTTTCTGTTGAGACTGCCAGCCAAGGAATTTAATTTGGGATTCAAGTTTATTTTGCGCTATGGTTTGCATAATAATTTCTCGATATGAACTTTCGCTAAAATCGCCTGCTACATTTAAGTTGTAAACAATTCCTTTTTCTCTTAAGCTTACTATGCTTTTTATTAAATCAATTAATCCTTTCCTTTTTGAAATTTGTCCAACGTACAAAATATTCAGGCGGTTCTTTATTTCATTTTCGTTTACATTGAAAAAAATAGGATTAACCGGATTAAATATTACCGGCTGAAATTCCAATAAGCCTAACAAACGATTATTACGAAGAGAGCTTTTCAGATATTCGGAAATGAAAATAAAGTTTGTGAATCTTCTCAGGGTTAGGTGATCAATTAAAATGGTTATCTTTTGATTAATTCTTTTTCTAATTCCGCTGAGATTTGAATACTCGCCTTTTTGATCGGCATGAGGAGTAACAATAATATTTTTATTTTTTAGTCTGATAAGCTGAAGCAGCGATGTTCCGTTTCCCTGAAGATGAACTATGTCAGGTTTCCAATTTTTTACATGTCTTTTAACAGTACCCGATCCAAATAAAAACAAGAATAGCTTAGTTGATTTTATATATAGATAAGGATAATAATAAATTTTTATATTCGGAGAAAAATTAGCAA
>JAJYSI010000386.1 GCA_021793635.1 Bacteroidota bacterium | reverse complement strand
TCGCCGGCAACATCTATTGCCATCGGATGGTTGTATTGCGCAAAAGACATTCCTGCAAAGAGGACAAGCGCTGCGAAGGTTGTGAATAACTTTTTCATTTTTTTATTCCTTTTGTTTTTGTTTATTTAATTTATTTTTTCTTTAACTATTTAATTGTTTATTAAAGAACAACAGCGATGACTCAACAGTCGTGCCATTATTTCGTAATCGAGCTATCTTATTGCTGTATATTGATTTATAAAATGAAATATTCCGAAATAAAAGTTAGTGCGAAATGAGATTACTCTTTTTTAGCGGCACACCATTACTTTATCCTAAACCAAAATGGAAATTGGATGATGTTTGGAAGAACTTTTTAAAAGAATCATAGTATAAAATAATTTTAGAGGCAATTATGTTAATAAAAGCAATTCAGGATTATTATCCGGATGAGTTAAGCTATTGTTACGGATGCGGTAGATTGAATGAGCACGGTCATCAAATTAAAAGCTATTGGGATGGCGATGAAACAATTTCACATTTTACTCCTCAACCATATCACATAGCAATTCCGGAGTATGTTTATGGCGGATTGATTGCTTCTTTGATAGATTGTCACGGTACCGGAACTGCTGCATTAGCTTCATATCGTGCCGAAGGAAGAGAACCGGATACTCTGCCTCCATTTCGTTTTGTAACGGCATCGCTGCAAGTAGATTTTCTTCGCCCAACGCCGTTAGGTGTTGAACTTGAGTTAAGAGGAAAAGTAATTAACAATTTTAAAAGTTAAACTTTTTCTAAAGCTTGTTCCAGGTCATTAATAATATCGTTAACATCTTCGATACCTACTGAAAACCGCACTAAGTCGTCGGTAATTCCTGCTTTTAATTTATCCGCTTTGTTTACTGCAGCATGAGTCATTGATGCCGGATGTTGTATAAGAGTTTCAACGCCGCCTAAGGATACAGCTAAAGTAGCTAAGTGAACATTATCCATAAGTTTTCTTCCCGCTTCCAACCCGCCTTTGACTCCAAAACTGATCATTGAGCCAAAACCCTTCATTTGTGTTTTTGCCAAATCAAATTGCGGATGAGATTCTAACCCCGGGTATTTTATCCAGCTAATTTTAGGATGTTTTTCTAAATAATTAGCTACTTTAATAGCATTCTCTTGATTACGCTCTACACGAAGAGATAAAGTTTTTACTCCGCGCAATACTAAATAAGCTTGATGGGGGTCCATATTGCATCCCATATAAACCATCGAATGCCGGATTTTTTTATATAATTCTTTCTCTTTTGTGATTACTATTCCGCCTACAATATCTGCATGACCATTGATAAATTTAGTGACTGAGTGAAGAACAACATCCGCTCCAAGGTCTAAAGGTTTTTGCAAATAAGGGGTAGCAAAAGTATTATCAACAACCAAAACCAAATTGTGTTTTTTTGCAATCTCAGCGCAAGCTTTTATATCGGTAATTTCCATTGTTGGATTTGCAGGCGTTTCAACATAGAGAACTTTTGTATTACTTTTTATGGCTGATTGAATCTCTTTAATATCCGCTGTATTTACAAAATCAGCTTCTACGTTAAAGCGCGAAAAATCTTGCTCCAAAACTCCTCTTGCAGGACCATAAACAGAAGCAGTACTGATAATATGGCTGCCGGCTCCCAATAATGCCATATATACGGTTGTAATTGCCGACATTCCTGAACTAGTAGCTATTCCGTCATAACCATTTTCAAGTCCGGCGATATTTTTTTCAAGAGCCCGGATTGTGGGATTAGCTATTCTTGTATAAATATATCCATCGCTTGCACCCGAAAAACAATCTGCGCCGTGTTGAGCATTTTTGAACTTAAATGTAGAGGTTTGATAGATGGGTACAGTAGCACTGCCAAACTGATCTTCAAAATCATCTCCATGAATTAACTTAGTGCTAAATCCTAGATCCTTGGTATTCATAAATTAACCCTTGTTTGTTTATAGTTATTTTTGTAACCGTTTTATCAAATAGACTTATGATCTTTTGATAATTTATTTTTAATCTGCGAGTAAAAATATAAAAGTTTTACCACAAATTATATTTCAATTTCTTTTGGATCAGTTTCCAAATCAACAACTCTCCACTCGTTTTCTTCTTTATCAAAATCCGTAATTTTTTCTAAGGGCACCTTTAAGTATTTTCCGTGAGCTGTAACTGCTACATCACCGTTTGGTAAGATAATTTCTCCTGTTCCTTCAAACATTCTGCTATTTTCAGTGGTAATTCTTCCGATGACCTTTAATTGTTGATTTAAAGGTATTGGCTTTTTGAATTTTGTATTTAATTCTATCGTGACGCCCCAGACTTCAGTTTCATATTTATTTAGAATCGCTCTTCCGATGGTTTCATCAAGAATAGCTGAGGCAATACCGCCGTGTAGTCTACCCGGATAACTTTGATGTTCCTCTGAAGGAGTGAATAATGCAATAAGTTCATGATTTTCAGTTATATAAAAATGTGCTTGAATGCCAAATTTGTTTTTCAATCCGCACACAAAGCAGAGTTTTGAATTGTGCTGTTTACCGTTGATTTTATGAATCATAAGAATCTCCGAGAATTATGATGAACTTGATCTACAATAATTATGAGTAGGGACATACAACTTGCGGGGTGAGCTACGCCCGAGAGTATAAAATCCACAGAAGTGAACGTAAATCCGTCAAAATAAAGGGTTATCTAAATGAATTATATCCGCCAAGAATTCCATTTTTCGACAGAACTATCTGCCAAAGCTGGTTTTTACTTCTTGCCCGGAATGCTCCCGCGCTTGAAAGCAAAAAATATTTCCACATCTTATAGAAACGGTCATCGTATTTGCTTTTTAATTGCTTCCAGTTTGCTTCAAAATTTTCGTACCAAGCCATCAATGTTTTATCGTAATATACACCGAAGTTATGCCAATCTTCCATCACGAATAAACCTTCTATTGCTTTACCAAGTTGAGCAATTGAAGGAAGCATTCCGTTTGGGAAAATATACTTATGAGTCCATGCATCCGTACTTTTTAATGAACGAATATCCCCGATGGTATGAAGCAAAAACAAACCGTCATTTTTTAAATTTCTTTTGGCAACTTCAAAATACTGCTTATAGTTCTTGTAACCGACATGTTCGATCATTCCAACTGAAACGAGTCTATCAAATTTTTCATTTACATCTCTATAATCTTGTAATCTAAATTCAACGGACAGACCTTTACACAACTCTTTTCCGAGTTCAACTTGTTCTTTAGAAACAGTAATTCCGACAACTTCGACACCATATTTTTCGGCAGCGTATTTCCCAAAAGCGCCCCAACCGCAACCAATGTCAAGTACACGCATACCGGGCTTAAAGATTAACTTTTTGCAAATTAACTCCAATTTATTTTCTTGAGCTTCGTCTAAGGTAGTTGCGTTTTTCCAATAAGCACAACTATAATTCATTCGCTTATCGAGCATCTTCCGGAATAAATCATTGCCTAAATCGTAATGCCTTTCGCCTATCATAAATGCTCTGCGTCTTGACTGCATATTTATCAGCCAAAAACCGGCAAGCTGCAAAGCTACTTTATAATTATGCTTTACCTTGTTTTGCAAATCAGCCCGGACAATTCTGTAAATCATCTCATCGAGTTTATCTACATCCCACCAGCCGTCCATATATGATTCACCAAGACCTAATTCTACTTCAGTAACTGCACGTTTGTAGAATCTTTCGTTGTGCACTTTAATATCCCAAGGATTACTACCATTAATTTCAATATCAGCTAAGCCGAAAAGCATTTTTACAAGGCTTTTATATTTTGAAATCTTCATAATTCTACTACCTGAAAAATCTTCGAAATAATTAACTCATGTTACGCAGACAATTTCAAATATAAAGGAAGTGAAGTGCAAAACCTCC
>JAJYSI010000385.1 GCA_021793635.1 Bacteroidota bacterium | reverse complement strand
CCAATATGGTGCGGGTGCGGCAGATCTGCTGTAAAACTCATCCCGGTTAGCGGCAATGATCAGCTTATATTTTGGATGCGATTCGAATGAAACCAGCAGGAGACACATAGAAACTCCGGTATAATTTTGAAATCAAAATTAAAAAATAATTTCAAAAGTTTGTCACAGATTAAAATTTTAGAAAATAATTACGATAATCAACAAGGAATAAAATGCTCTTCAAAAAAGGATTGAAATTTTAAATAAGATAATTATTTTAGCACCCGTATTTTTTAGTTAGGTGAAGTATTGTTAAAAAAGATTGTTGTAAAAGTTAATGAAAGGGAGTTAAACGAAGTAAAGAATGTCCTCAGATCATATACAGAATCAAAACCGGATGTTTCAATAAGTGCACTTAGGCATGGTAGCTTAGGCGACGATGAACTGATCAGTTTTAACGTGGACGAAAAACATTACGATCCATTGATTGAAAAACTGACTTTAAATGGTATTAAGGTTTTGATAGCGGCTACCAAATCAGAAAAAGAAAAAATTCAAACTGTTATAAAAAAAGTCTCTCTTAATTCAAATATCAACCAAGGAAATACTAAAAAGTTTAACGTCGAAACTCCGGCTGCTGTTTTGGATGGTTCGATAGAACGAGGAGATTACGAGAAGGTAATCCAAATCTCTAAGGATTTCAGAAGCGGACACGAGTTAATTAAAAAAGCTAAGGAAAATATTGAAGGCACTGTAAACGCGGCAATTAATTTAGCTTTTGAAAAGGCAGCTAAAAGCAAGTTTGAAATTAACAGCAGCTTTAATCAATTAATAAAAATTGCCTCAGACAAAAATCTAAAGGCAATGCATTTCATCAATCAACAAAAAACTGCCGGGTTATATGCAGTTAAATTGTGTTCCGATCATAAAGAGTACTTGAACCTCTTAATTCAAATCTGCAATAATAATTCTATTCCGAATATAGTCTGCATTAAAGCTTCTGTTGAGCTTTCGTCAATGGTACTGAACGAACAAGGCGGAGGAGAAGACATTGAATATGCTGTAAGATACCTTAATATTAAATGGCTTCAAATTGCACTTGATGTTGCTGTTAATGAGGTAAACCAAAAGGAGAAAGAATCTGTAAAGGATTTAATTTCCGCAGTGAGAAAAATTCGGAATGACAGAAATCAGCAGTCATGAGCTGAATAAACATTTTTTAGTTGCAATTTCGAAATAATATTCGCAGTTTTTATTAGCTAAATTTGAGTTATCTTAAACTTAGAGTTTTTAATAAATATTATTTTGATGAAACAACGCTTCTTCAATCTTAAAATCTGGAAAAATGAGGGGAAGAGAAAGTTTCTCGTTCTATCTTTTTGTCTCCTATTAGCCTCTTTTGCAAATGCTCAGGAAATGGATATGAATTTTGAGCACATCCTGAGTGACAAAGGGCTATCACAAAATACTATACATTGCATACTACAGGACAGCAAAGGATTTTTGTGGTTTGCTACGGAAGACGGGCTTGATAGATACGATGGATATAAGTTTACAGTTTATAAGAATAACCCTCAAGATAAAAATTCGATCTCAGACAATTTCATCTGGACGATATATGAAGATAAAAGCGGTACTTTATGGATTGGAACAAATAGCGGCGGGCTTAGCAAATTTAATAGAGAAACGGAAAAGTTTACCAATTATAAATTTAATCCGGCAAATCCAAACAGCTTAAGCAACAATAATGTGCGGGCTATTTTTGAGGACAGCCGAGGCACACTCTGGATTGGCACAGAAGGCGGCGGTTTGAATGAGTTTGACCGGAAGGATAAAAAATTTATACACTTCACAAATTCGCCGAATGATCCGCACAGCTTAAGCAATAATGCAGTGCTCTCAATTTTTGAAGATAAAAAGGGAACGCTATGGATCGGCGGAAACGGAGGTTTAGATAAATTTAATAGAGATAAAAAAGATTTTACTAACTACCATTTCAATTCTAAAGATCCGAATAGCTTAAGCAATAATGTTGTACTTTCGATGTACCAGGATAAACAAGGAAACTTTTGGGTCGGCACTCTAAACGGATTAAATCTTTTCGAAAAGCAAAAGAAAAGCTTTGAGAGATTTTTTTGCAACACAGATATTTTCAGCAACCTTGATAACAACAGAATTAATCAGATACTGGAAGACAATTACAGAACTCTTTGGGTAGCTACAGGCGGCGGTCTTTATCAATTCAACAGGAAGAACAAAAAGTTTATCAGTTTAAATAAAACCACTTCGCATCCGACAAGTATAAGTAACAAAAATATTCTTACAATCTATCAAGATTATTCGAACATCATCTGGATAGGAACCGGAGAAGGCGGCATAATAAAATTTGATAGAGAAAGAATGAAGTTCCAGCACTTCATGAATGATCCGTCTAATCCGAACAGCTTAAGTTACAACACAGTTAGGGCACTCTATCAGGATAAATCCGGAATTTTGTGGATTGGTACTTTGGGCGGCGGTCTAAATAGATATGATCCAAAGACAAATAAATTTAAACATTATATTTTTGATGGTAAAGATCCTTACAGCTTAAGTAATAACTCGGTAATTTCAATTTACCGAGATAAAGAAGGAACACTTTGGATAGGCACCTGGGGCGGCGGCTTGGATAAAGTAATTGAAGAAGGAAAGTTCAGTCGGTTAAAATTTCAATGCTACAGGCATGATGCTTCTAATCCTTTCAGCATAAGTAACGATATTGTCCAATCAATTTTTGAAGACGATAAAGGAAGATTTTGGATTGGTACCGGTGTCGGGTTGGATATATTTGACCGGAGGTCTGGTAAATTTTATACCTTTACAAATAATCCGCTGGACTCAGAAAGCATTAGTGAAGATCAAATCCAATCTTGTATACTGGAAGACAATAATAAAAATTTATGGATAGGAACCTGGAACGGATTAAATAAGCTGAACCTAAACAAAGTGCCGCTGCACCCTCCGTTCGGAAAGCTTTCCTTCGTTCATTATGTTCACATTGCTGATGATCCGAACAGCCTTAGCGACAACAGAGTAATTTCTGTAAATCAGGATAAGCATGGAAACCTTTGGCTGGGAACATACGGCGGCGGACTTAATGAATTAACTGCAGATCAACAAAACAAACGAGACAGCAGAAGGGCACAATTTGTTCATTACTCCATCAAGGACGGTTTGACGAGCAATATTATTTACTGCATTCTTGAAGATAAAGAAGGCGATTTATGGATGAGTACGGATAACGGCTTGTCCAGGTTCAATCCAAAGGCAAGGATTTTTAGAAACTATTATCAAAGCGATGGACTGCAGGGTAACCAATTTTTCTGGGGCGCGAGTTTCAAAGGAATTAATGATGAATTATTTTTTGGCGGAACAAACGGTGTGAATGCTTTCTATCCTTCAAGTTTAAGAGATAACCTGCACGTGCCGCCAATCGTAATTACGGATTTCCAAATTTTTAATAAGCCCGTTCCAATTGATGTAAAAGGCTCTCCGCTTCATCAGTCAATTGAAACGACAAAAGAAATTGAGTTATCATACAGCCAGAATGTTTTCTCCTTTGAATATGCTGCACTGGATTATACATCTCCGGGTAAAAACCAGTACGCCTACATGATGGAAGGATTCGATAAGGATTGGATTAAATCCGGTAACCGCCGTTTTGTTACTTATACAAATCTTGATCCGGGCGAATATGTTTTTAAGGTTATCGGCTCTAATAATGACGGTGTTTGGAATAAAACAGGCGCTTCAATTAGAATAATAATTCTTCCTCCATTTTGGCGGACATGGTGGTTTATCTTAATTTCAATTCTCCTCATCGGCGGGTTTATTGCGTTTATTATTATTTACAGAGTAAAAAATCTGCTTGCTATTGAGAGATTCAGAACTAAACTT
>JAJYSI010000384.1 GCA_021793635.1 Bacteroidota bacterium | reverse complement strand
TGATTATTGCTGTTCAGAAGAATGCAGGAATTCTCCCTTTAAACGGGATAAATTCTACGGCTAAATAGTTATAGCTTTTCAGCGAAGAATGAAAATCAAACGTTTTAGAATTTTACACCGAAGCCGGCTATTTCTTCATTGTATGTGCTATTGTTATTTTTGTGATGACATTATTTATGCCAGTTATAATTCATTAATAATTTTAATATTTTTTTTATAAATGATTAATAAAAAATTTCTCTTCATTCTAAGTTTCGTAATTACCACAAATATATTTGCTCAGCAGGGATTGGTAAAAGCTCATTACGAGAACGGAAAAGTAAAATCTGAAATCAATTATTCAAACAATGTTAAAGAGGGTTCGGCCAAATTTTACTATCCTAACGGTAATTTGAAAGAAGAATTAAATTATATTAATGGAGCCGTCAATGGCGTAGTTAAAGAATATTATGAAAACGGAAAACTTAAAGAACTTTACACCATTGAAAATGGAAGACGTGAAGGAGCAACTTCTTTTTATAGTGAAGATGGTAATTATTTGAAAGATGATAATTACTCTGCCGGTATTTTACAGCGTAATGAAGAAGATACGACGCGCTTAATTGCTAGTGCTATCGTTGATACGTTATATAAAAATAAAAGTCAACAGAAAGACTCAACCCAAGTTTCTAGTGCTAAAAATGTATTTGATAATTCGGGTTATTTAACAAACGCCGAAGTAATGCCCACACCTGTCGGCGGTATAAAATCAATACTAAATAAATTAGTATACCCTCAAGATGCAAGAAAAAAGAAAATTGAAGGTACCGTTTTAATCTTAGTGGATATCGATGAATATGGCGAAGTCAAGTATGCAAAAGTATTGAAAGGAATTGGGCATGGCTGTAATGAAGCTGCAAAAATTGCTGTCTTTTATGCACAGTTTAAACCAGGAATGATAAAGGGTAAACCAGTTAAAGTTGAAATGAAAATTCCAATTGAGTTTAAATTAAAATAAATTGTCTTTACTCTTAAATAATTTCGACCTGGAAGCGGAAACTTTTTATAATATTCAGAATTCTTTCGTCCCCATTTGATATAACTGCTTTGTAATTACTAAATTCCCTTCGAAATGGATATTCTTTTCGCAACTTATCAAAATAAGCTGATCGATCTTTTTTATCTAAATTTTCTATTATGCGCATTCGATTATCATCCTCTTTGATAGCATAAGCCGATTTAAATATATTATTTAGTGTTGCGGTTAATTTTCCGTTATAATTAATTATTATTTCATTTTCCCCCACTTTCTGAAAAATTGGGTTCCACATTGGTTTTACTTTTAGAAAACTACAAAGCGCATTATAAATAACTACAGTTCCGTTTATTTTTCCTTCAAGTGAATAACCAGCAATATGCGGCGTTGCTATACATACTTGATTTAGCAAATCAATATTTATATCAGGCTCATTTTCCCAAACATCAAGATTAACCAGTAAAGATTTTTCCTTAATAAATTTTACAAGTAGAGAATTATCTATTACCTGACCGCGCGAAGCATTTATCAATATTGTTCCGCTTTTAAGTGATGATAACTTTTCCCCATCGATAAGGTGAAAAGTTTTATCAACACCTTCAAGATTTAATGGAACGTGGAATGTAATTATATCGGCGTTAAGTGCTTTTTCAAGAGAAACATATTCATTGCTTCCTGTTCTCCTTTGCAGGGGAGGATCATTTTTGAGTACTTTCATTCCGACGGATTCGGCAAGCCTTGCCACACGGCTACCGATATTTCCGACACCTATGACTCCAAGCGTTTTTTCTTCGAAGGAAAAAGAATACTCATTAGCAAGTAGAGAAATTGAAGTAAACACATATTCCGCAACGGCATCAGCATTGCAGCCTGCTGCATCTTTAAAAATGATTTTATGTGACTTTAAATATTCTAAGTCTAGGTGGTCGGTACCTATAGTGGCTGTACCAACAAATTTCACCGGGGTATCGCGTAATAAGTTTTCATCTACCTTTGTAATTGAACGGACAATCAAAGCATCGGCGGAAAGTAATGTCTCTCTTGTAATTTTTCTTCCAGGAAGCAGTCTTACTTCTCCAAATTGTGAGAATGCTTCTTCGGCAAATGATATATTTTCATCAACAACTAAAATCATATGTATAAATAAAATAAGTTTCCTTTTCTAAATACAATTTAATTAATGCCTCTTTCTTTCCGAACACACTTTAATTCGAATTATTGATTATCAATAAAGGAATAAAAAGAGAAGAGATGCTTAGAATTTTTCATTCAAAAAAAGAATGACCTAAAGGCAAGATAACTATCGGTTCGATAGAACCCACTTGTCCGATAAACAGATCTTCAATTGAGAAAACTTTTAACTATTGAAGATTTCTCTCTCCCGTCGAAGACGCACTACGGGCTTTGGGGTCAACCTTCAGTTTAATACAATAAAAATTTAATTTTCTACTTCTTCTAAAACAGGAAGTTCGATCTTAGTTACTTTTATTTCTTTCTGTTTGGTTTTTCCATTTTTGCCGTTACTTCCATTTTTACCATTTGTTTTAACTGGATTATGACTATCGTGATAATTTTTATAAGAAAAGATTTTCTTCTGGTAATTGCGTAGAATTATTTTTTCATCATCAAAATGAACCACATAATTCGGAAGTAGAGGAATTTTTCCGCCACCGCCGGGAGCATCAATTACGAAGTGAGGAATAGCAAGTCCGCTTGTATGCCCGCGTAAATTTTCAATTATGTTCAATCCGGTTTCAATAGAAGTCCTGAAATGATTTGCTCCTTTTGTCTCGTCAGCCATATACATATAATATGGGCGAACACGAATTCTAAGAAGTTTTTGCATTAATTCCTTAACTACCTCCGGGTTGTCATTTACTCCTTTCATTAATACCATCTGATTTCCAACTGGAATACCGGCATCTGCAAGCATTGTGCAAGCTTTAGAACTTTCCGGTGTAATTTCCCAAGGGTGATTGAAATGAGTATTAAGATAAATGGGATGATATTTTTTAAGCATGTTACAAAGCTGCGGAGTAATTCTATGCGGAAGTACGCAAGGCATTTTGGAGCCAAGTCTTATTATTTCAATATGCGGAATTGCTCTTAGGCGCTGAATAATTTTTTCAAGCATTGCATCGGTTAGCATAAGCGGATCGCCGCCCGACATAATAACATCTCTTATCTCAGTATGCTTTTCAAGATATTGAAATGCGCTTTCCAATCCCTTCATCGAAATTTTTTCATAATCACCTACTTTGCGTTTACGCGTGCAGAAGCGGCAATATAGCCCACACTGGCTTGTAACAAGAAAAAGGGCTCTGTCTGGATATCGATGTGTAATATTTGGAACTGGACTCATAGCATCTTCCATCAAAGGGTCTTCATCGCTATCGATATCATCAAGTTCTATTTTATCCGGAACGCATTGGCGCCAAATAGGATCACCTGGGTAACGAATTAAACTAAGATAATAAGGATTTATTCGTGCCTGAAAAAATTCATCTAAGTCTTCCGCAACTTTTCTATCAATATTGAATTTTTCCACAATCTGATCAACAGTGTGAACACTGTCTCTGATCATTTGCTGCCACAGTTCCATGACTAAGCCTCAGTTTGTTTTTAATAAAAATATTTTCCGAAAATAATTAAATGGTCACCTACTGAATAAAAATCCTTTATCTCGGCGACTATTGTAAACTTGTTCCGCAAATAAAAACTTCTTGTTCTTGCATAACTATCTTTAGAAGATGTCTCGGCTAAAAACCATCTGCCGTTGTTTTCTTTTACAAATCCTTCTGCATGCTCAAGAAGATTTTTACCAATACCTTTTATTTCGGAATCAGGATCTGCAACGATCCAGTATAAATCAAAAACTCCGTCTGTCAGCGGCCTTTTACCGGTGCAGTGATAAGATCGGA
>JAJYSI010000008.1 GCA_021793635.1 Bacteroidota bacterium | reverse complement strand
CCTTTGATATGCTTAAAATTAGACTGTCAAGTTCATTAATATAATATGAAACCATTTCACTGGAACGTTTTGGATTTTTATCATATACGCCAACAACTAAAAGATTAGACCTCGCTTCTCCTTGAAATTGAGAATTCGCATGCAATTGGTTAATTGTCTTAAAAGTATATTGCTCATCATATATCTTTTTTAAATTGAATTTTTCTATCATCTCTAAAGCAATTTTTCTGCTGCTTAATAAAGACTGATAATAATCTAAATCTGAATATTGCAATCCTCCTACATTTAAACTTTTTCCGATTGCCGAAAGACCTTTTGCGCCTAATACAGCCGAAAATATGTTCATACTAGAACCTTCCGAAGGTTTTAAGACAGCATACGAATAATACCATACTGGTAATATGAATGCAATAAGGGTCGCAATTAGCGTTACAATAACTACATTAAAAATTATAAATCTTTTCCATTTTTTTAAAATGTCCCAGTAATAAAAAATATTGTTTTGATTTTTAACTTGTGATTTAGACATTTCGTCCATTATTTATCGTTCCAATTTATTTTTGTTAGATTATTACTAATTAAAAAGATATTTTTAGTATTAAAATATAGATTCATCACAAGACTTTAACAAGTAAAGAAATAATATATATTATATTCCATAACGTATATATCTTTACTAAAGATTTTTATATCAGAGAATTTGTCTTGATTTGGGGTAAGGAGACATTATTATAATTTTGCTTTGACACAAAACAATTGTCCAATCATTTCTATCTTGTAACTTCTAAATCCAGCCTCGTTTAATAACCTTTCGATTTTCTTTTGAGAATAAAAATAAACTGGACATCCTTTTATTCCAAGGCGAATTTTTCTAATCAGTGAACGCAAAGTCCCGCTTCGCGGGAATGTCATTATTGCACTATCTGTAACAACATCATGCATTTTAGTTAATACAGGCAAAGCTTCATTTACATAATCGAACAATCCTATACCGATGCATACATCAAATTTTGATTCCGGTTGATAGGCAAGCAAGTCCGATTGGATAAATTTACATTTATTGGAAACTAATTCTTTTTTTATTCTTTCTTGGCAAACTTTCACCATCTCATTGGCTATATCAATTCCTATTACTTTATCTGCGCCTCTCTTTGCTAACTCGATCGAATACCTTCCTGTTCCACACCCGACATCTAAAAAAGATCGATTTTTTATTGGTTCACTATTCTTTAATGTAAATTCATATCTCGCATACATATCCCAACGGAAAGTTTTGTCTAACCAGTTTGAAAATTTACTTTTTTTGTGAGAGTAAATTGAATCAAATTCTTTTACCTCGCTATCCCAATATTTTTCCTGTGTTAATAATTCATTATTCATATATTCAATACCTTTCTTATTGGTTCAAATTTAAAATCGGTTAGTAATTTATTTAAACGAGAAGCTGTTTTATCTAAATTATGATAATGTCTAAATCTCTTAGTCAAGGAAAGGTTTCTTCGCGGCTGTTCTGAATCAATCTCCCATGGGTGTATATAAAAAATAACCGGTCTTCCTTGTTCATTACATTTATTTATTAATAATTTCGTTAACGAATATGGAAACAATCTAAAATATCCGCCTCCGCTGCATGGAATTCTTTTTCCCCACACTTCAACCACACTTAAAGGGACTTCAATAATATTATTTATCTTGTGAATTGATAAATTAGCACCAGGCATTCCATAATCCGGATGAAAGTCTATAGGGAAAACTGAAGAATCATATTTAATGTTATTCTTTGTTAAAATATCCAACGCCCACAGTGTTTTTTTCGTAACAGTAAAAGATGGTGCTCTAAAACCCACTAATTGTTGTTTTGAAGCTAATGAAATGTATTTTAGAGCCTTTTCCAAATCTGCTTCAAATTGACTCCGGGTAATTTCTGTTATTAAAGAATGGGAATATCCATGAACGGCAATTTCGTGTCCAGCAGCATCAATCTCTGAAATTAATTCTGGCACTTTCTCTGCTATCCAGCCCAAGACAAAAAATGTAGCTTTGGTATTATTCTCATTAAGTATTTGCAGTAAACGACGTGTATTCTTTACGACTCGTAGCTCTAACTTGTCCCAGTAATTTATTTCTATTTTTAGATTATTAGCACAAAACCAGTCTTCAAGATCAATAGATATTGCATTTACCATTAAGGTTATAATTGTATTAAATTATATATCTCAAAATTTAATAAAACACATTTATAAAACCTAAAATTTGAGCGTCAAAATAGGGAGTACTCTTGATGCCAACTTCTAAATAGATTATTTTTATTAACAATTTGATACCTTATTAATATATCGTGGTTATAAGAAATGAAATCTAAAAGAACATTTTATTATATTTTAATCGCATTCATCTTTATTCAATCATTTTCAGCAGCTCAATGGGTTCAAACTAATGGACCTTATGGTGGACAAGTATTATGTTTGGCTAAAAGCGGCGATAATATTTTTGCTGGTACCGATTTTGGGGTCTTCAAATCTACAGACCTTGGGGAAAACTGGATGCCTACAAGTTTAACGACTAAAGACTATATCCAGTCGTTATTTGTAAATGTTAATGAATCTGGGGATACTATAGTTTTTGCAGGTACTTATAGACCTAATTATTGTAATCTATACTATTCAACAGATAATGGGTCTAATTGGTTAAATACTAATTTAGGTGGAGGAGATGTTATAGCGATTGCATCAAGCGGGCAAAATCTACTTGCCGGACTAAGTCTATCTACAGATGGTGGTTTACATTGGAACCGGCTGACGCTGGGTCAACAAACTACTAATATTTACTCTTATATTGTGGATGGCAACAATACATTTGCAGGAACTGATAATGGTGTATATCTCTCAACAGACAATGGTATGAGTTGGAAACCGGCAAATAGCGGAATCTCAACAGAAACAGTCTATGCTTTAGCTATTAATGGAACCAATCTTTTTGCCGGTACAAATAACGGTATTTTTCTTTCAACAAATAACGGAAATAATTGGTCATCAATTAATACCGGGATTACCGGTAATTATATTCGCGCAATATTAATTAACGGTAATGATATATTTGCAGGAACCTCTGATGGAGTTTATATTTCAAAAAATAATGGAGTTAGCTGGCAACCAACTAACCTTTCAAAAACTCCCGTTATCTCACTTATTATGGACGGTACTTACTTAATTGCAGGCAGTTATGGAGGTGTTTTTATTTCAACTGATGATGGTATAAGCTGGTCACAAAGAGGACTCGCTCTTACTGATGTTAGAACCATTTATTCCAATGGCAAAAATCTAATTGCTGGTACTTCATTAAGCGGTGTTTTTCTCTCAACTGACCAAGGGGATAATTGGATTCAAAGCGGCTTAACTCATAAAAGTATTTGCGGATTTGCTAAAATAGGTAACAATCTTTTTGCTGGTACCGGAATTGTCGTTACCCAAGACTTTTCTTATTCTCCCGGCGGAGTTTTCCTTTCGAATAATGATGGGACAACTTGGTCAGAAGTCGATAACAATTTGACTAATACTCGCGTTGGTGCAATTATATCAAAAGATAGTAGCCTTTTTGTAGGCACTAATCAATTTCAGGATTCTACAGCACAAATATTTTTTTCAAATGATAATGGAGCTAGTTGGAGACAAACCACTTTTTCTACTTACCTTAGTAAGATTACTTCTTTTGCTGCAAATGATTCTACACTATTTGTCGGGATTGCAAATGGTAATGATGAGTATGGTGAAGTTTATTATTCAACTGACAATGGACGAAACTGGATACAATCTTTTGTCGACGCATACTACAATATTAATGCAATGCTTATAAAAGACTCTAATATTTTTGTCGGCGCTGATAACGGTGCATTTTTATCTACAGACAATGGAACAAACTGGAAACAAATAGGCTTTAATAAAATACAAGTTCGCGCTTTTACTGTCAGTGACTCAATTATTTTTGCAGGAACATCCTCTGGTGTGTACTATTCTTTAGATAATGGGTATAACTGGATTCCAGCTAATAGACAACTAGCTAACGATAATATACAATCCCTTGCAGTATATGATAAAATACTATTTGCCGGATCCCACAATGGAGGTGTCTGGAAACAACCAATTTCCGAAATATTGACAGATGTTAGAAATAGCTCAAATGACCTTCCGTTGACTCTTATTCTTAATCAGAATTACCCCAATCCCTTCAATCCAACTACAACAATAGAATATTCAATCCCCTCATCAAATTCTCCCCTCCTTGGAGGGGCTGGGGGTGGGTTAGTAACTATAAAAGTTTACGACATACTTGGCAATGAAGTAGCAACATTAGTAAATGGAAATAAACCCGCCGGAAATTATGAAATAAAATTTAATGCAGTCAATCTTCCAAGCGGAATTTATTTTTATAGAATAACAGCGGGAGAATATTCCACAACTAAAAAGATGATCCTCCTAAAATAAAAATATACCCAACATATCTTTGACATTGGTTTATAATATTTCGAAGGAAACTTTCATTAACGGAAACTAAGAATTCTTGCTTAGCTGTAACATGGTTAAAGCTATCGGCAGAACCTCGATTTTTTACAATATTAGGCGTTTTACCGTTCCAACTTATTATTTTAATAAAACAAAACGCCAAATTATCAAAATTCTTCTCGTTTTATAGAATTTATTGACGTTTTGGCACTCCAAGATGTCATTTTAGCAAAATTATTCTCGTTTTAAGAAACTAATTTGCTGATTTATAACTCCCGATTGTTATTTTACCATCCATATCGATATTTTACAATCCCATATTGTCATTTTACCATTCCAGTTCGTCATTTTATCATCCGGGAACTCTCTTTACCATCCCGCTTGTTTTTTTATTACTCAAAATAGTTTTTTCATAATTCCATTTACATTTTTTTATCTTCGGTTTTCAATTCAATTGATTTACCACCTCATTTTTTTAATCCCCTTAATTTTTAGTTGTCTGACAGTTATACTGTCGAACATATATCTAGCAGATAATCTGCAATAGATAATAATAAAAATATTCACTCAATTCTTTTATATTGCACTATCATAAAAAATATTCTTTAGATATTACTACAGTTAAAGAGGCGATAATGTTAATTCATCAAGATTGTGTTTATTATAAAGGCGATATTCCATGCAAGCCGCATAAAGATTTCGGCTACCATTGCGAAGGCTGTCCTGTCTATAAAAAGATTTCAAACACAATCCTAATAATAAAGCTTGGCGCAATCGGTGATGTTATTAGAACTACTCCACTGTTGCGAAAATTAAGAGAACAATTTCCAAACGCTTATATAACTTGGCTGACTTATTCCCCCGATATTCTAAGTAAGAATTGGGTAGATAGAATACTTAATGTTTCCGCCGAAAATATTGAACTGATTAAAAATATTGAGTTCGATTGGCTGCTTAATCTTGACAAAGATGGAATTGCAATCTCTCTTGCAAATTCAATTAAGGCAAAAAAGAAATCCGGCTTTACTATTGATGAATTCGGTCATGCAAAAGCAATTTCTACCGATGCCGAAGAACATAAATGGCTAACCGGTCTCTGGGATAACTTGAACAAAGCAAACACTAAACATTATGTGCAGGAGATTTTCGATATTGCCGGCTTTAATTTTAATGACGAAGATTATATTCTTGAGGTCGAACCTTCTGGAAATAATTGGAATATAGATAAATCTAAAAAAGTAATCGGTCTTAATACCGGCTGCGGCGGAAGATGGACTTCCAGACTTTGGCTTACTGAGTACTGGATAAAGCTTGCTAAAGATCTTTTATCAAACGGTTATGAAGTTATTCTTTTAGGCGGCGAACAGGAGGATGAAAAGAATAAGCTCATTCAAAAAGAAAGCGGCGCTAAATATTTCGGCTTTTATCCGCTTAAAACTTTCATGGACTTGCTTAACCAATGCGATACAATTGTTACCGCCGTAACTATGGCAATGCATCTTGCCGTAGGATTAAAAAAGAACTTAATCCTCTTCAATAACATCTTTAACAAGAATGAATTCTATCTTTACAAAAGAGGCGAAATCTTAGAGCCGGATTTTGACTGCGGCTGCTATTTTACTCCCGTCTGTCCGAACAATTGCATGCAGTACCTTTACCCTGAAAAAGTTCTGCAAGCCATTCAAAAAATTAAATGACTGTAGTTAGGCAGAATAATATTTTTGTCATCCCGACTTGTTTGGATTCCCCCTTTACACTTTTTTTATATGCTGATCATGAAAGCTTTCGGGACAGCATGATATTTTAATGTTCTTGCATAACTTCAATAATTAATAAATTCTTTCCCATTAGATTAAAGATTTATTATCTGTATGCCGGATTGCAATCCAGTATCTAGTTTCTTGTACCCGACTTCTTCTCCAGTATTACCAGCATATTCGTTCTAAACTTATTCAGTATCTTTATAGAAGTAAGTTTATGCCAGCATAATAGGATCAAGAACATCCACTTCCGGGTATTATTAATATCGGAAATAAACCTTATCTCCTTAACGATAAATTCATTTTGAAGTTCAAAAAATTTTCCTGGTGAATTCAGCCTATGATATGTTGGGAAGACATCCTCATCTTTAACTTTAAAGACACTTGTCAGAATTTTATTTTTTATTGAATGCGGGAATATAGATCTTGGAATAAAAATAAACGGACTTAAAATATTAGTTGTTATAATTATTATTTTACCTTTCTTCTTCAAGACTCTTTTAAATTCATCTAAATATTCCACACTGTTTTTAAAATGTTCGACAACAAATCTTAATGTTATTAGATCAGCAAAGCCGGAATGAAGCGGCAGTTTCCGTATATCTCCTTTGATAAAATTATTTTTAAATTCTACATCGTTTGTTAAATCAATTCCAACAGCTTGCCCGGCATACTGTCCAAATATTTCCACAGTCTCATTATTCCCGCATCCGCAGTCAATCCAGACTTTCTCTTTGCATAAATGATTTTTAACAACTTCATTATAGACTTCCCACCGGGGTTTGAAATGAGGATCTGCTTTACTTAATATTTTCTCTGACCAGATTTGTTTATTCATTCCAAAATATAAATTCAAAAAATTTTACTTCTACTTTTCTGTATTATTGGAATCAAAAATATTTATTTAGCCTTCTACAAGCAACTATCTTGAATAAAATAGCAATATTATATAATTTATTATCTGGAATTAGAGCTTATCTTATCAAAATAAATTTACATTCTATCTTGATCTGAAAACATCCTGAATACGTCTTGAAAACGTTCTGAAATCGTCATGAAAACCTTATGATTACCTATTTCTTCCTTATCTCTTCCTCTCTAATTACTCAAAATTATTACCGGTTTTATCAAATTCTATCTACTATACCATTTGACATTTATGATTTTTCTTGTATATTAATACACAAAAATTGGAGATTTAATTTTAATAGATTTGCTACAGTAGAAAAGAACTAATAAGGTTTCTTTACCAGAGTAGCAAAGTGTGCCGATTTAGAGGAGTGCTCTGGTCGGTTTTTTGTTTTATACGAAAGCATATTCAATGCCCGGTCACTTTTTTAGTAACATATTATTTTGTCATGGAACTTTTGCGGTAGGAGAGAGTCTATAAAGTATTGATACGTGTACTTAGGCAACTGTAATTAACAAACAAAAAAGGAAGGCAGCGATGAAAACAATTAAAGCAAAAATCGACAATCCATTGTCCGATCTTATCAGCGATGATATTTTCGAACTTCTAAACTCTCATGGATTAATTGATGAAAAATCCGTCAGAGATTATCAGATAAGAAAGAAATTTAAACAGTTAAGGGCTAGCAAGATTAGTGCGGGTGACGCTATTGATTCTATTAGGGAAGAGTACCCTTACTTGCAGTTCGATACGATTAGAAAAATCGTTTATCAGATAAGCAAATAAATAAAAACCTCTTGACAAAAAGCAATCAAGAAGTTATATTATGGGTGACTCTTTCAGAGGGTTCTCCCCTGCCCTTTGATGTAAACGAGTCGGGCCCGGTATCACCCCCATTACCGGGCTTCTTTTTATTATAAAGGTTATATTTATGGCTAAGACAGTAAGTAAAAAAAATATTCGTAAGACAAAAAAAATTGTTTCACCTTTCAGCGCCTATTGGAAAAAGAATAATTTCCTGCTTTTATTTTTAGGCTTAGTAATAATAATTGCCGGATTTGTTTTTATGTCCATGGGTCCATGGAACAGCTTCCCTTCATTATTTATTTCTCCGGTTCTTCTTGTCATCGGGTATTTACTTGTACTGCCTGCTTCTATTCTATACTTTAGGAAAGAACAGCCGGTAAACCAAGAGGGACACGATATTGCTTCTGGCAAAAGTTAAAGGAAACATTGTTTCCACTCAGAAGAATCCCAACTTAAAAAGCCACAAACTTCTGGTTGTTCACCAGATTGATCTTAACGGAAATTTTATCGGCAAGAAAGATGCTATTGCCTTAGATTTAATTGATGCAGGTATTGGCGATACCGTACTGGTTGTTCAAGAAGGATCTGCAGTAAAACAAATTCTTGGACATCGTAAAGCACCTGTACATACAATGATTGTTGCTGTCGTAGACCAGATAGAAGTTAAATCTTGATACCGGATTTCTTTTCCGGCATCTTATAAAAAGCTCATTAAGTGTCGCCCCGGTTACTACGGGATTAAGTTAATAAGAAAAGGAATATAAGTGGCTGCTCTTGATGTTGAAGACCTAGCCAGGTTAAACCTCCTCCTTTCAATAGACGGAATCGGTCCGGGTAGAATTAGAAATCTTCTCTCTAAATTTCATTCACTTAAGCAAATCATTGAATCTCCGATCGAAGCTCTTTTAACAGTTGAAGGAATTAGTAATAATCTTAGTAAAAGAATTCACCAAAGCCGCAGACTCATAGAACAAAGCTTGTCTGAAACAAAACGGATTCTGGATAAACTTTCAAAGCTCAATGCTTCTTTAATAACAATATGGGATAAATGTTATCCGCCTATTCTTAAAAAAATTTATGATCCGCCTCTTGTTTTATATATTAAAGGAAGTCTATCCGAAGCCGATAATTACTCTATCTCTATTGTAGGAACAAGACAGCCTACAAATTACGGCAAGGTTCAAGCTGAACGGTTAGCAGCAGATCTTGCTAAACAGAACATAACCGTTGTAAGCGGTATGGCAAGGGGAATTGATTCAGTTGCCCACTCTGCAGCAATTAAAAATAAAGGAAGAACCATCGCAATAATCGGTTCAGGTTTAGATATTGTTTATCCTCCGGAGAACAAAAGATTATTTGATGACATTTCTAATAACGGCTGTGTTATTTCCGAATTTACACTTGGTACCAAACCGGATGCTCAAAACTTTCCCCGCAGGAATAGAATAATTTCGGGAATGAGTCTTGGCTGCATTGTAGTTGAGACCGGGATCAACGGCGGTGCAATGCAGACTGCATCATTCGCTCTTGATCAGAATAGAGAAGTGTTCTCTGTTCCCGGCAACCTTGGTGTTAGGCAGTCTGAAGGAACAAATCTTCTAATTCAAAAAGGCGAAGCTAAGCTTATTCGCAATTCAGAAGACGTACTTAATGAGTTAGATTTAAAGTTAAAGCCTGTTATTGGAAAGAATATTCCAAAGCCTCAAGTAGAAATGAACTTGTTCGAAGAAAAGATTATTAACGTATTAGGAAGCGAGCCTGTCCAGATAGATAAAATTTCCACATTAACAAATTTGTCTACATCAGACTGTTTGGTTCATCTGCTTTCGCTCGAATTCAAGGGATTGGTTAAGCAGTTGCCGGGGAAAATGTTTGCTTTGCTTTAATATTTCTTTCTCCCTTTCCACAAAGCTTTCAATCTTTCAAGCAAATTCTTTTCTTGCCCTATCTCAGTCGGAAAATAATATTGAGCATCCTTTAATTCTTCCGGCAGATAATTTTCAAGCACAAAATGATTTTCAAAATCATGCGCGTACTTATAACCTTTATGGTAGCCGATAGCTTTCATCAGTTTTGTCGGTGCATTTCTTAGATGAAGCGGAACCGGGTACAACGGCTTGTTCTTTACATCAGAGTATGCATTCTCAATTCCCATGTAAGATGCATTGCTCTTTGGTGAGGACGCAAGATAAGTCGTACACTGTGCTAAAATAATTCTTGCTTCGGGCATACCTATTTTATCCACAGCACTGAAAGCAGCTTCGGCTAGAACTAGCCCGTTCGGAGAGGCATTCCCGATATCTTCCGAAGCAAGTATAATAAGCCTTCGCGCAATAAACAATGGATCTTCACCGCCTTCAAGCATTCTTGCCAGCCAATAAAGAGCACCGTCAGGGTCGCTTCCTCTTATGCTTTTTATAAAAGCTGAAATAACATTGTAATGTTCCTCTCCGGCTTTATCATAGGCAATGTTTTTCTTCTGAACAATATTTTCAAGCACTTCCTTAGTGATTTTAATTTCAGCTGATTTCTCACTGACATTCGAATCTGTCAGTTCCGATATTACTGCGGCTTCAAAAATACTAAGTAAAACTCTAGCATCTCCGCCGGATAAGTAAATCAAAAATTCTTTATCAATTTCTCCAAGATTCAGTTGAGAAAGTAATTCATCTTTCTCAATTGCTCTTTTAAGAATTGTAAGCAAATCTTCTTTGGTCAGCTCATCAAGTATGTATATTCTTGCTCTTGAACGAAGCGCCGGTATTACTTCGAATGAAGGATTCTCGGTTGTAGCACCGATTAAAGTAATCAGTCCAGCTTCAACGGAATGAAGAAGAGCATCCTGCTGAGCTTTGTTGAAGCGGTGAATTTCATCTATAAATAAAATTGTCCTTTTGCCGTAAGATTTATTTGTGGAAGCAATATCAATTATTTCACGGATATCCTTTACTCCGGATGAAACTGCATTCAACTGATGGAAATCTGATTTGGTATATTCGGCAATTAACTTTGCGATTGTGGTTTTGCCGGTCCCCGGCGGTCCCCAAAGAATAAACGGGCTGAGTGTATCTTTCTCAATCATCAGCCTTATCGGCTTGCCTTTGCCAAGCAAAGATTGCTGTCCGCAGAATTCATCAATTGTATTTGGTCGAACCCGCTCAGCTAACGGAATCTGAGGAAGATTTATTTTTTCCATTTTAAATTTTCAAATTGAAATTTACTTTTCAATAACCTGGATTTTCGTCTCTCCTTTTCTAATCATGTTGTACTTTTCGCGCGCAACCTTTTCTATCTTTGCCGGAACTTTATTTTGAAGAGAATCTATTTCACTTTTGATTCTTTTATTCTCAACATTAACACTGTCAATCTGCTCATTCAAGGCATTGACTTGCTGCTTCATTTTCAAATACTTAATCACTCCGGAATTATTGAAGAAAACATACAGCAGTCCGATAATAAAAAATATCGTAAAAATTATGTATTTCAACTTTCCGTTTTTAAACATGCTTATTGCAAGCTAAGCTTAATTATTTTGTCAATCAATTCCTCGAAAGATATACCGGCAGCTTTAGCCATTTTGGGAACTAAGCTTGTAGAAGTCATGCCCGGCAATGTATTAACTTCGAGGCAATAAGTTTTAAAATCACCGCTCAGTCTAAAATCCAATCTTCCGTAAACGCTGCAGCCCAAAGCTTCGAAAGCTTTAAGAGTTTGCGATTGCAGTTCAAGCTGGACCCATTCAGGAATATTTGCAGGGACTTCATACTCACTCATTCCGGACGTGTATTTGCATTCATAATCATAAATTCCGTGCTTCGGTTTTATTTCAAGCACCGGCAGAGCTTTGTTATCAAGAACGCCTACAGTGACTTCACGTCCCGGAATATATTCTTCAATTAAGACTTTATTTGAAAATTGCCGTGCAAGCTTTAATGCTTTATGCAGCTCATCTTCATGCTTACAGATTGTCAAGCCGACTGTTGAGCCCTGGTCATTAGGTTTTACGACGCAAGGGAATCCGAACTTATCCTTTATCATTTCCTTTACGTTAATTTCTTTTTCATGCTGATTTACGCCGATCCAATCGGGCGTGTTTATGTCGTAATGCTTGAATAATATTTTTGACATTATCTTATCCATCGACATAGCACTTGAGACAATATTGGAACCGGTATATTTTATTCCTCTTAAATCAAGCAGAGATTGTATCGTTCCGTCTTCTCCCCACTTTCCGTGAAGTGCAAGGAAAGCGATATCAACCTCATCAAATAATTTTGAATTCACAGCCTCAACATAATTTCGGTTGGAAATCTCCGCAAAATCTTTTTTAGCGAAAAAATCTTCTTCTTTATGAGGCTGTTGTTTACCGTATGCCGGATCGATTAAGATAGTTTTATATCCAAGTGCGGTCAGTGCTTTATAAATGGAGCTTGCCGATGATTTTGAAACATCCCTTTCCGGCGAAGTACCTCCTAACAATAATGCGACCGTTAAATCTTTTTTACTCGTCATTTATTTTTCTTTCAATTTCTATTTCTAAATAAACTAATGTTCTTATGTTCATGTCCGAATCCTAATCTTAATTTTGCTCTTAATCTTACTCGTATTTGGTCCAGTTAAAAGTATGGTTACGAACAAAAATTAAATAATTATTTTTAATAAATATTTCTCTCATCCACGTCCAGTCCATAATTCTGCTTGGATAAATTTACAAGCTCTCTGATTTTTTCCGGCGGTAATTCTTTTGCCCCGCCAAGAAGCCGTGCAGTAAATAATATTTGAGCGGTATGCTCAAGCTTCTCCATTTTATTGTAAGCATCTTTTAATGTTTTGCCGAGCGTAACCGCACCGTGGTTTTGAAGAAGAAGACCCCATGCATGCTCGATATATGGTTCCATGCTTAACGGCAAATCATCGGTTGATGGGGTAGCATATTTGCAAAGCGGAACTTTACCTAGGGTTAAGATAACTTCCGGAAAAATATTTTCAGTTAAGCCTTCTCCTAAAGAAGCAAACGCAGTAGCATAAACCGGATGACAATGAACCACCGCATTTACCTCCGGTCTTCTTGAATATGCATAAAGATGGATTTTATATTCGGTTGAAATTTTTCCGTGACCGCTTAAAATATTTCCCCCGGCATCAATTTCGAGGATGTCGTCTTCCGTTACGTCTCCTTTACGTACTGCTGAGCGAGTAATTAAAAAAGTATTTTGAGGTGTCGCTACAGAAATGTTTCCGTCGTAAGCAGAGACAAACCCTTTCTCATAAACTCTATGGCAGATTTCAACTAACTCTTTCTTCCCAGACATTTAGCTTCCAATTCTTCCATTAATTTCATATTGATATAACCATCATATCCGGTAACAAGCGGAGTTTCATTCTTTAAGAATGAATTCTGAACAGAACGCAGCAGGTTTAAGAATTTATTTCCTCTTTTTCTGAAAGCTTTCTTTGCCTCGCCTTCGAGAAGTATTGTCAGCTTTGATGTCGCATTCTTTGCACCAATAAGATGATCAATGCTAAGAGCGCCTTTATGACCAAGCAGGTCTATCCTGTTAAATGCCTTCTTATTGTTGAACGAAACATTGAAGTAGCCGTAGCCGCTGTCATGGAATTTAACAATGCCGGCAGCAAAGTCATCAACTTCGCTTTTGTAAACAATATCGTCGATAACGCCGTCAATCTCAATTATTTCTCCGCCGAGAAATCTAAGAAGATCAATCATATGCGTTCCGATATCCCGCAAGGCACCTCCGCCGCTTTTCTGCTTATTGAATCTGAAATTACTGCTTGGCGGAAGTTCAATATTAAAATTTACGTTTATCGAAACCAGTTTGCCGAAAAGCTGCCTTCTTAAAAATTCTTTTGTTTTGATTATAAGCGGATGGAAGCGGTAAGTATAATTGACTGCAAACTGAACATTGTTCTCACGGCATACATTCACCATTTCTTCTGCTTGAGCTGAAGTAATGGAAACCGGTTTATCGCAAAGAATATGCTTGCCGGCTTTTGCGGCTTTCATTACCTGCTCATAGTGGTCGGCGTTTGCGCTGCCGATATAAACAGCTTCAATATCCGATTGAATAAACTCGTCAAAGCTTGAGAAATGGTTCGGAACTCCAAATTTTTCAGCAATAAATTTTGCACGTTTCTGATCTTTGCTGAATACAGAATTAAGCGCACTTTTTCTCAATAGATGAAGAGTCGGGATAAAGGAATGTTCTGTAAAATTTCCGCATCCGGCTGCACCCCACTTCAATTTTCTAATCACTGGTTTCTTAATTCCTTTCATCTTCAGGCAATAACCTTCTTTGCTTTAAGGCGCTCCATCAGTTTTACCACCGGCTGAGAATTTTGCATTATATAAAAATGAACGCTCGGAATGTCATGCTTTAACAATTCCTCCACTTGATTTGCTGCCCACTCAACTCCGACATCCATTACCTTCTCCGGCTTTGCAGCATTTACTTCATCAACCAAATCCTGCGGAAGATTTATATAAAAGTTTTTTGGTATCGAAACTAAATGAGCTTTGCTGGTTAATATCTTTAATCCCGGAATTATCGGCACATTAATTCCTGTCTTGACGCATAAATCAACATACTTAAAAAATAACTTGTTATCGTAGAACATCTGGGTAACAACATAGTCGGCGCCGGCATCAACTTTGGCTTTTACAAAATTTACATCGGTCTGCAAATTCGGAGCTTCGAAATGTTTTTCGGGATATCCGCTTACACCGATGCAAAAGTCCGAAGGCTTTGCATCAAGAAGACTTTCTTCGAGATATTTTCCTTTATTCATTGCAACAATCTGCTTCACAAGATCAACGGCATACTTATTTTTACTTTTGCCTTCCGGAATCGGTTTTTGATAACCGTTATCATCGCCGCGTATTGCAAGTACGTTTTCTATTCCGAGGTAGCTTAATTCAATTAAAAAATCCTCAGTCTCTTCCCGTGTAAAGCCGTGAGTTAGAATATGCGGCACTGCATCAATATTATATTTATGCTGAATGAGCGCGCAGATGCCCAAAGTTCCTGGTCTCTTTCTTTTTATCTTCTTTTGAATTCCTTTTGTCGTTTCTTCATAAACTACTTCGGCAGAGTGACTGGTTATATCTACAAATGGCGGATGATACTTTAATATATCTTCAATTACCGAGAGAAGACTTTTAATATCGCCGCCTCTTTTCGGCGGGATTAATTCAAAACTAATTAACGGTTCCTTAGCGTTCTTCAAATGCTCAATTACTTTTGCCATTAAGCTGTACCTAAATCCTTGCTCTTATTTTTTTAACACGCAAATTTAACACTTAGCAAACTTAAAAGTAATAATAATTTGTGTGTTTGACTAATTATAAGTTATGAAGTAACTTGATATGTAATCTTTGATTTATTGTATAAATTATTGAAGCTATCTCATATCAAAAAGCATAACTAATGGATATTGAATTTATTAAACTATGCGTAAAAGAAAAAAGGATTCGATGGTCATATTATTAAATATGCGTTTGAAAGAGAGGTTTATTCCCATGGATGTAATTTTAAATTCCGTTGATAAATTTGAGATTATTGAAGAATATCCAGATGATAAATATTTACCAAGTTGTTTCGTTTATTCTGAAAATCAGGGACTAAAATTTCATTTACTTATAGCGGTTGACTACGAAGATAGGTCGGTAGTATTTGTAACTGCATATATTCCTTCATTGGAAAAATGGCTTGATGATTTAAAAACCAGGAGATAAAAATGAGATGTTATAGATGTGGAAATAGAATGCAGAAGATCGTGACTGATCTTCCATTTAAGACAAACAATAATACAACTATAATAATTAAAAATTTACCAGTTTTACAGTGTGAATCGTGTAGAGAATATGAACTTGAAGACGAAGCTATGAGCTATGTTGATGCTAAGCTTAAATCAGTTGATGCATCGGCAGAACTTGAAATTGTAAAATATGCTGTTTAGCTATTCCAAATATTGGAATTGAATTTTTTATATAAATATAAAATGCTTTATTGAATTGCTTTCAATATATACACTTTGTTCCGCGGATTATCTATCGAATTTATATCCGTCTTAATTTTTAAATATCTCCCTTTTATCCAAAGCGGCGTCATATCCTTGTAATGCTTGCTTATAAAATTTCCGGATTCGCCGGTATCGATAATTAAATTGATTTCATCCGGCTTTGAGAAATCATATACGTACCGCATTACCGGACCAAGATAATTTTCAAACTCGCCGTGATTAAATTCCGGATATTTATTTAATCCTATCGCAAATGAATATTCTGTATTAAATATGGTTGTACCGTCTCCGCCAATCGGATAAGGACCAATATCCAGCGTCTTATCAACTATCGATGATATACCGCTGAACGGATGCTTGAATTCAACATAATGCATTCTTCCCCACTGCCACATTGCCGGGTCACTGCCGAATTTAGTCTCAAGCTCAGTCAATGCATCGTCGAGACTTTTGCGGATTGCATCATCTCTCGTTTCAACCTGCGGTGTTGAAGGATCATCAAACCAAGTGCTGTTTGGATTATGCATCAACTGGATTATAGAACGCAAAGCAACATTCTGTACCAGCACATATTCATCAAACAAATCCTTGCCCATTTTGTTAAGAAAAATATTCTGCATCAAATGCTTTATAAACATTTCGTAAATTGCCGGAGTCTGACTGTACTGGTTCATCTCAAAATTCCAGTTCTTCAGTAAGTTTAACGCAAGCTGCAAATGGGCATTTGTTATTTTCACTGTAGAAAAAGCATTGAGAATATATTTTGTTACCGTATCGGCATATGGAGAAACAAAATCCATCTGGTATTTTTCAAAATCTTTTACGGAATGTTTCTGCTTTTGATTTAGCAGCTCGGTTATTCTCTCTATTCTTGATGAAGGCTCCCACAAATAGGTAATATAATATTTGTAATCCTTCACAGTTTTGTTGTTTGCCGAGGCAATAAAATTCTGCGGCGGATTGAACAACTGCGGAAGTTCATTCTGCGGCACAAATCCTTTCCAATCATTCTTGTCTGTTGTACCGTCATAAATAAATGAAAAACTATTCTCCTGTCTTATCGGAAGCCAAGCCCCAAACATATAGCCGATGTTTCCTTGTTTGTCTGCATAAACAAAATTTTGTCCCGGTACTGCGTAAGTCTGCAGTGCATCTTTAAATTCATTCCAGTTTCTGGCTTTATCAATTTTATAGATGGATAAGATTTCATTACTTACATAATTACCAAGCCAGTGCATACTGACAATTGCTTCTTTAATCTCTTTATTTTTAAAAACAAAATAGTAAGAAAGAACATAGGAAACAATCGGACCGTGATCAGTTAAATATATTTTGAAGACGACGCTTGTAGAGTCCTTAACCTTTACCGTATCCTTTAAGACTTTAAGATTATCCCATTCATTGTTAAGAAGATATTTCGTCCCGGTAGAATCAAGCTGCTCTGAATAAAAATCTGCATCATCTTCCATAATGTTAGTCAATGCCCAGGCAATATGTTGGTTCTCTCCGATAATAATTCCCGGCGCTCCCGGCAAAGAAAATCCGCATACATTATTTTCCGGCGTTTTAATATCCGCCGCATACCATCTTCCGGGTGCGCTGAATGCAAGATGAGTATCATTCGCAATTATCGGCATGCCGGATGCAGACATATTTCCGTTTACCACCCAGTTGTTTGAGCCGATATGCGTTCCGGTCCATCCCATAAACCTTCTAAAGGCTTCATCGGTCTTCATAAAAGCGGAACTTATTTTTTGAAACTTCTGCTTTCCCTCCGGAATAATTAATGGCGCATTATCAGGATAAGATGGGATAATATCCTTCACTTTATCGTAACCGAATTTTTGTATTAAATCCATCATCGCAAACTTTGACCACCAGCTTACATTAAGTTCCCAAGCCATCATTCTTCCAACAACAATGCAGTCAAGAGGTGTCCATGGCTTAGGCGCATAATTCAAAATATCAAACTCAACAGGATATTTTCCCTTTGCCTGTTTAATATAAAGATTAACTCCGTAGGAATAGGATTGAAGCAGTTTCAATGTTACCGGGTCTAATTGAGATAAGATTTTTTCGGCAGTTCTTTTTATTCCGATTGTCAAAAACATTTCATCGAACGGAATTGTTTTGGGTCCTATTAATTCGCTCAGCTTACCTTCGCCTGCTCTTCTAATTAAGTCCATCGAGAATAGTCTATCTTCGGCATGAACATAACCGAGTGCAAATGCAGCATCGTCATCGTTCTTAGCAACGATGTACGGCACAGCCATACTGTCGCGGTAAATCTTTACATCGCTTGAAATCTGTGCAGTTGCAGTCTCACCGGAATACGCAGGCAAAGTAGACAAAAGCAATCTATAAAAAACAAATCCGCCTGCTGCAATTAGAATTATTAACGAAGCAGCTACACCGATAGTAACTTTAAGCCATCTCTGCATAAGCCATACTAATTTGTTTATCTAAATATAAGAAAAACATATTTAGGGTATAAGGGTATACCAGTATAAGACACAAAGTTCTTGGTATTAACCGTATACCTTTATACCTCTATACCCTTATGGGTTTCTCTTCCAATTGCTTGAGACAAGTTTATTACTTAACTTTGATCTGAAGTCATCAAATAAATTCAAAGGCGGATTTATGCAAATTGGAATAGTAGGTTTACCGTTATCCGGAAAGTCGACACTCTTTCAGACAATTACTAAATCGCATCTCGACCAATCTCAGTTGGTAAGATCTGAATCGCACCATGCGGTAATTAAAGTGCCGGATGAAAGACTTGATAAGCTTTCCGAAATATTTAAACCCCAAAAGACAACTCATGCCGCAATCGAATTCTTTGATGTTGTTGGCTTGCAGAAAGGAGATTCGGGTACTGCACAATTTACAGGCAACTTCCTCGGAACAGTTAAAACAAATGATGCGCTTATACAGGTTGTTCATCTTTTTGAGAATGAAATGACGCCGCATCCCTCCGGCTCAATCGATATGATGAGAGATATAAATACTTTCGAAACTGAATTCATCTTATCCGATTTGGCTATTATTGAAAAGAGAATTGACAGCTTAAAGAAACAGATACTTAAAATTCACGATGACCATCTTAGACACGAGCACACCCTTCTTGAAAAATGCTATTCAATTCTTCAAGAAGAAAAACCATTACGCGAAGCTGAATTCTTAAAAGAAGATTTACATTTATTAAAGAACTATCAGCTTCTTACCTTAAAGCCCATGCTGATAGCATTAAATATGGATGAAAACCAAATCGGCGATGTTGATAAATATCTTGATAAGCTTGTTAAAACAAAAATCGGTAAAAACACAAGAGCTATCGCTTTCTTTGGAGAGATTGAGTTTGAAATGTCTGAGCTTAATGAAACCGATATGCAGACATTTATGAAAGAATACGGCATTAAAGAATCGGCACTGACAAGTATAATTAGGGAAGCATACTCGCTTCTCGGGCTTCAATCATTCTTTACTGTAGGAGAAGATGAATGCCGTGCATGGACAATCCACAAAGGAATGAATGCGCAGGAAGCCGCCGGTGTAATACATTCCGACTTCTTCAGCAAATTCATCCGCGCCGAAGTCGTTCATTACGACGACTTCATAATGTACGGCTCTTTCGCTCAAACTAAAGAGCACGGTGTTTGGCGTCTTGAAGGGAAAGAATATATTGTTAACGATGGAGACATCTTAACTGTTAGGCACAATTAAATTAAGATTGGAAACTCGTTGGAAAGTTGAAATTGTGGAGTGATGGAGTAGTGGAATAATGGAATATGAAAATTTACTCCATTATTTCACTACACAATTACTCCAACGGTTTAGCCGTCATCATGCGGCATTCCAATTCAGACCTTTAATACCATAAGCGCAACAGCAATATACGGCGTAACTGTAGCGATAGTTCCCCACACATTCCACTTCCTTGATAGAACAAGATATTCGTCCCAGGTAAATTTTTCTTCACTGTTTGCAAGCGCATAAATTTGTTTCTGCAGAGGAGATACTTTCGACATAAATGCATAGGCGGAAATAATTATCATAACAATGCTCCACAGAATCCACGGAGTTTCTACAAGAGAATAATTTCCCTGCATAGCAGTACCAAGTCCGAATAAAATTAATAGTGTTACCGACGGCATTGTAAATACTTTGTCAGCTTTAATTAAATTTTTGAAAGTCTCTGCAATCTTAAGCCGGTCTGTAGATTTATCCGCCTGAATCTTCCAGAAAATTCCGATTGTAATATTTCCGAGAAAGATAATTACAGCAAGTACATGAATAAGTTTCCATATATTATAAATCATTGTCCTTCCTTTTTGATATTGGTAAATAGTAAGCACACAAATTTATCTGCACACAGTTTCATTTACAACTTGAACAATTTCTTTTAATACAAATGTGATACGGAAAGTTTTTTAGTCCTGGTAACCGATTGTTTGCACTATTACAATCTTCTGCTCCGGCTTTAGAATGTCCATCTGCTTTGCAAGCGCTTTCCTGTCAACCATGTCTCTAACCACAGTATTTAGCCCTTCGGATGCACAATAAAGATAAACGCTCTGAACCATGCAGCCGGCTTCTATTGCTGATAGAAATAATCTTTTCTCGTCATTCATTGTTTTAGACTTTGGATTCATCTTTCCGAAATCGGCAACATAAATTAAAGTAAGCGGAGCGCGTTTTACAAAATCCTGGCTTCCTGTAAAAGTTCTTATATCTTTACCGGAAATTTTATTTAAAGAATGTTCATTTGGTTCATAAAGAAACAGACCATTTGAAGTTGCGGCATAAACTGTAACTCCATGCCAGTTATGTGCAGACGGCACTGTACGTTTGCCTGAAGAAGAATCGTTAACTCCATTAGCACACCATAGCATTTCCGAAAGCTGTTGAAGAGGGATTTCCCTTGAACTAAACTTCCTGTGAGTCCTTCTGTTTTCAAGCAGCTTAAGTAACGATGAATTCTTTCCACTGAAGTTTGGTTTTGGCAGGTTTTCAGTTTTTATTTTCTGCGCGGATGCAAAGAATGAAAATGCAAATACTGTTATAATACATAAACAAAGTAGTCTAAGCTTTAACATTTCTAACCTCCGTTTTATTTTGTTTTAGATATTCAAAGTCTAAATTAAAATTAATTTTTGCAGATTAAGACAGCACGAAAAAGACCAGCATCAAATCACTAATTTAGAATCATTCATATCGAATTTTTAATTGAAACCCGGATGAGGAATTAATTTTCAGACATAAAAAGAAAGAAGTCATCATACTCACCGGAAATTAAATTCTTCATAATGAATTTTTCGGGCAGGCACACCTAATTTCCTGAATTGCCTTTTAAATGATTCCATCATAATAAAGGGTCCGCACATATAAATATCCCAGTTTGTCAGGTCTCCCTCTGTATGCTCGGCAATGTATTTTGTAGTTAAAGAACCTTCCCGCGAAGTAATTCTAAGAGATGGATGAAAATCATGAAACTCTTGCGCCGCAGCTATGCATTCACTCCAAAATAATACATCGGCTTCTGCTCTTACCGAATAATAAAAATCGACGAAGCGTCCATGCATTTCAAAATTACGTATCCAGCTCATAAATGGTGTAATTCCAATGCCACCGGCAATCCATATCTGCTGTTTTCCACCGGCTCTGAAATTAAACCTTCAGATC
>JAJYSI010000383.1 GCA_021793635.1 Bacteroidota bacterium | reverse complement strand
TTTCGCTTCTTGCCAGTACAACAGCCTGTAAAAGCGTGTTCTCAAGCTCTCTAATATTCCCGCTCCATTCATGTTTTTTCAATATCTCAATTACTTCATAAGGTATTTTATTTACTTTTTTATGAAGGTCTTTGTTTATCTTTTTCAAAAAGTGAATAACTAAACCCGGAATATCTTCTTTGCGCTCTCTTAATGGAGGTATTTTTATATTGAACACATTTACCAGGTAAAATAGATCAGCTCTAAACTTTCCAAGTTCAACCAGCTCCTGGAGATTTTTGTTTGTAGCCATGATAATTCTTCCTTGAAGCTGGATGGGAACATTGCCGCCTATCCTTGTAAATAAACGTTCTTGAATAACATTTAATAACATTACTTGAAGTCTTGGAGTAAGTTCGGATATCTCATCTAAAAATATCGTACCGCCGACGGCAAGTTCTAATTTACCTTTCTTTATTTTAATTCTGCCATTGCCCAATTCTTTTTCAGTTCCCAAAAGCTCTTCCTCAATATAATCTTCAGGCAAAGAAGAAAGATTTATCGGAATGAACGGACCATCCTTAGTAATACCTGAGTTATGGATTACTTTGCTAACCAATTCCTTCCCGGTACCGCTTTCACCTTCAATTAAAACATTAACTCTGCTGGAAGAAACTTTCCCGATTATCTTTAATATCTCCCTTATCTTAGGTGTCTTACCGATTATAACATCTTCTTCAATTAAATTATTAAAGCCCGGTGATTCAATTTCAAGTTTTTCTTTTTCTTTATTCGATTTCATTACCTCCATGGTTATTGATTTCAGCTTCCCTAAATCCAAAGGATTTTCAATACAGTCATACGCGCCGACCTGCATAGCTTCTATTATCGGTTTCATGTCATCAAATGTGGTGGTTAGGATAATCGGAATATTTTGATCGGTCTTTTTTATAATTTTTAAAAGTGATATGCCGTCGATTTGCGGAAGTATTATATCTGCAATTATTAGATTGGGCTTTTCTTTTTTATAGGCTTCGATCCCTTTCTTCCCGTCCGAAGCTGCAGTTACTTTATAATTAAGTTCGGTAAAGAATATTACCAAAGTATCGGAAATAAGTTTGTCGGAAGTAACTATTAATATTTTTCCGTCTTCCATTTTATATTTGTACAACTCCGTTTTAATTAAATATTCAAGAATAAATTGCTATGAATCTTGAAATTTATTTTATGATTTGCACATAATAAATTTTAAATAAATTATCTCTGGCTTATGTTCAATAAAAAATTAACTGCTTTAAATTATTAAATCCTTACTTTTCTATATCTTGCAGACATTTATTACTGGAATAACTTAATAAATTATTTAATAAGTTCAAATAATTTTATGGAAGTTGGGGCGGGGTGTTTTCAGTTGTAAAATATTTTATTTATTGAAGGAATTAATTGCTCGGCAAAATTTTGCTTGGGTATAAAATCATTCGCCCCAACTGCTAGGCACTGCTCTTTATATTCGGGATTGTTGTTAAAAGTTGTTATAATAATTTTAATATCTTTATTAAACGATCTTATTTTTTTTGTAGTCTCTAATCCGTTTAATCCGTTCATGTTTAAATCCAGGATAGCAAGATCAAAACTGTTAACCAAGATCTTGTTGACAGCTTCCTCACTGGAAGAAGCCCAAGAAATGAGTTCAAATTTTACATTGTTATTTATAAAGTTCACAGCGGAGTTTCTAAATTGGTTATTGTTGTCAACCAATAAGATTTTAATTGCCTTCATGAATATCTCAAAAATAAAAAGTCTATATTAACAGTTTCTAAACAAGCGCCTAACCTATATTATTAGTAATCATTTTACAATCAGGAAATTCCTTATTATAACTTATGAAGCAACTCATATAGTGCAGATATTTGCTCTAGGGGGAAGTAAAATTTTCAAAAAAAATGTTTAAGAAGGATTTAGGTAGAAGTTTTAGAAAGGATGGCTTTTTGATAGATTGGTTTGCGGGGGTTAAATTGGAATGTGATTAGAAGTGTAAAGAGATTCTTTTCTAAAAGGCTTTTAAAACTTATTTGGCGGAATAATTCCTGTCCTTATTGCATAACGGACTAAGCCTGGAATATCATGAATTCCGAGCCTCTCCATAATTTTCATTCGATGTGTCTCAACAGTTTTAACACTTAAAAAAAGCTTTTCTGCAATATCTTTAGTGGAATTTCCTTCTGCAATAAGCTGAAGTATTTCCCTTTGTCTTGATGTTAATTTAACAAAAATATTATTCTTATCTTTTTCTTCGACTGGAGAACCGCTTATTCTAATTAGGTAATCGCTTACGAGTGTTTTTGAAATTGCAGGGCTTAAATATGTTTTACCTTGCGTTACGGCATTTATGGCAATTTCAAGCTCATTGGGTGCAGAGTCTTTTAGTAAATAACCATGTGCCCCCACTTTTAATGCCTGTAACACGTACTCTTCATTTGAATACATTGAAAGAATAATGATGCAGACATTTTCAAATTCTTTTCTAACACGCTCTGCTACCTCGAGTCCATTTAACTCGGTCATAGCAATATCCAATAAAACTACATCGGGCGAAAGCTCTTTGATTTTTAGTAACGTCTCTCTGCCGTTCGATGCTTCTCCGACAACTTCAAAGCCGCTCATGTTTTTTAGAAGCTGCCGGATGCCTGCTCTTATTAAAGTATGATCATCTGCAATTAATATTTTAACTTTATCCATCCTTAACCTTCCCTCTTTCTAATTAAATAAATTATTCTATCAGCTTAAAGGGAAAAATAGCATGAATCTTGGTCCCCTTATTTGATTGAGAGAGTATGTCTAACCAGCCGCCTACTAATTCGGCTCTCTCTTGCATACTTAATATTCCGATGCTGTATCCGCCGACTGCGTTTTCTTTTGCCGAATGAACATCGAAGCCGATACCATCATCTGTAATTGAAAGATGTAATTCATTTTCTTTGATGATAAGATCCACCCACATGTTTTTTGCTTTTGAATGTTTAATAATATTTGTTACGGCTTCCTGGATTATTCTATAACAAGTTATTTCAAGTTCGAGCGGTAATTTTTTATCAAGACTTTTAGTCATTAGTTTTGCATTTATCTTCGCTCTTTGAGTTTGTTCATTTAGGAACCATCTAACTGCTGGAATAAGTCCAAGGTCATCGAGTATTGACGGACGTAAATTTAAAGATATTTCTCTTACATTATTCAATGTTTCGTCTACAAGCTTTACCGTGTTCTTAAGCCTCTCTTTAATTTCTATTGCAGTAATAGTATTAAGTGAATTTATAATGTCTAATTTAATTGCTGTCAAAGTCTGTCCGATTTCATCATGAAGTTCTCTGGCAATATTTCTCCTTTCGGATTCCTGCACTTGAATCATCTGTTTTGAAAGGTTCTTAAGAATATTTTGCACATTCATGAGCTTATTAATTAATTTTTCCTGCATTTGTTCGGCGGCAATCCTTTCGGACATATCTCTAATTACAAACAATATTAATTCGTTTTCAAGAATACGTATGCTGATTTCTGCCGGAAATATGCTTCCGTTCTTTCGAATAATTTTAGAATTAAGATGAAAGGATTTGTTTATGTTTTCGATAACATCTTCATGTTTTATAAGAGATTTTCGTGCATCCAAAATAACCTCATTAAAGTTTAAGTCAGACATTTCTTTTTCATTATAGCCAAGTTGCTCTGAGAGTTTTGAATTCCACACAATTATACCACCGTTATTATTAATTAATGCAATGCCGTCAAACAATTGCTCAATCAAAATTTTATATCTCTTCTCACTTTCATTTAGCTGGTTATAAAGTTTTATTCTTTGAGTGATATCTCTGGTCAGCGAAGAAATCCCTACTATTATTTCGCGGTCATCTTTAATCGGGATTAATGTGATAGCTACATTCTTTTTTGCCTTATTTATATCAATTCTTTCTGTTTCAATATGAAATACTTTTT
>JAJYSI010000382.1 GCA_021793635.1 Bacteroidota bacterium | reverse complement strand
AAGTTCATCGCTTCACTACTCATAGTATCAAATATGAAAATGGGTTTCATTGGGATATTTTAGCAATTTATAAAGAGATGATAGTTGGACTAACAAATGCCCAAAAAGCGTTTGGCAGTGAGTTTGATGGAATAGGAGTCGATACATGGGGTGTTGATTATGTTTTAATTGATTCAGAAGATAGAATACTTGGGTATCCGTATCATTACCGTGACGATCGTACTGATGATATCATGAAGCAAGCATTTCAAATTGTTCCAAAAGCTAAAATTTATAATATTGTTGGAATTCAATTTGCACAATTCAACACACTGTTTCAGCTTATGTCGGAGAAAAAACGGAAATTAAATTTGTTAAATGTTACAGATAAAATGCTACTAATTCCTGACTTCTTAAATTTTTTGCTTTCCGGTAAAAAGAGAGCTGAATTTTCAATCGCTTCTACATCTAGTCTTGCAGATCCAATTGAAAGGAAATGGTCGTGGGAATTAATTGATGCATTTGAATTACCAAGGAAAATATTTCCCGAAATAATCGAACCCGGCACTATATTAGGGCCACTACTACCATCTATTGCAGAGCAGACAGGATTAGGTAAAAATATTCCGGTTATAGCAAGTGCCTGTCATGATACAGCTTCAGCAGTAGTTTCCGTTCCGGCATACGAAAGTAGTCCTGCAAAGGGGGCAGGTTGGGCATTTTTAAGTTCCGGCACATGGTCATTAATGGGTATTGAATTAAAACAATCATTGCTATCTGCTCAAGCAATGGAGTACAACTTTACAAATGAAGGGGGTGTTGAAAAGACAACACGTTTTCTTAAAAACATTATTGGCTTATGGCCTATTCAAGAATGCAGACGGTATTGGCAAGAGAAGTCTAACGAATATAGTTATCCGGAATTAGTCTCCATGGCTATGGAAAATGGATTTGCAAGAGCATGGGTAGACCTTAGTGATGCAAGATTTCTTAAAGCAGGTGAAATGCCTGAAAAGATAATCGCATATTTAAAGGAAACAGGTCAAACAGTTAAATCCGATACCGGATTTATAATAAGGGTTGTTCTTGAAAGCCTTGCGTTTAGTTATAGAAATACAATTAATGAAATAGAATCGGTCTCCGGAAATAAGATTAAAATATTACATGCAGTTGGCGGGGGAATTCAGAATGAACTTCTTACACAATTAACAGCCGATGCTATCGGTCGCAATGTTCTTGCCGGGCCTATTGAGGGAACAATAATAGGAAATATTGGAGTTCAAGCAATAGCTTCAGAAGCTGTACCGGATCTTCATGCATGGAGAATGATTGTTGCCAACTCATTCGAGCTAAAAATGTACGAACCAAAAAATTCAAGTTACTTCGATGAAAATGAAGCGAACTATAAAAATATACTAAGATAAATTATTAACCCATGTTACGCAACATTTGGAATATGGGAAAAATGGAGTAATGGAAAAATGGAGTAATGGAAAATTGGAGTAATGGAATAGTGGAATTCAATATTCCATTATTTGGCTAAAATCCAAAAAAGTGTTTTTATGCAAAATGAAATTAATAAAGATATAATAGAACAATTTATTGCATCGGCTAAGGAAGCGGTTGCAACGGTTGAAAGAATTCCTGCTAATGCAGAGTCACTAAATAATGCATTAATAGCGGCAACTGAAAATGAAATGGTCATTCTCGCACAACCGGATGATTTGGACCCGGAATTATTTTCTATATTTAAATTAAATCAAAACGTCGTAACCGAACCGACAAAGGAACAGCTTTCAACCATTAAGACCGGTATTACGGATGCTTTTTGTGGAATCGCTGCCACAGGTTCTGTTTGTGTTTCCATTACCAAAAATTTATCAATCCCTGCAAGCATGCTTACACGTAAACATATAGCTATCGTCGATAGCAAAACAATAATTCCTAAACCCCGTGATATTTTTTCAGAAAAATATTTGGAAGGGAAAGGGTTAAAGCGCAGTTTCTCAATAATCACCGGACCTAGCGCTACCGCTGATATGGGACCTTTAGTAAGAGGTGTACATGGACCTGGTAAATTGCATATAATAATTGTGGACCTGCCTACCGGCAGGCAGGGTAGTTAGATGGAAAACATTAACGATTATAAAATCCACCCAAGACAAGTAGCTGACAAATCTTCTAAAGAAACCCTTAAGAAAGCAATCAAATTAGCTCTTGATGTTGAGAGCGATGCAGTTCGTCTTAACACCCAATCTTTTAATACGAACAGGTATAAAGCAGTAAAAAAACTAGATGATTATGAAGAGTTAAAAGATCGTGCGCGTAAAATAAAAGAGGACTCCATTCAAAATTTGCCTGCGCTTATTGATAAGCTTAGTAATACAATAAAACATCGAGGTGGAAAAATTTTCCTTGCGAAGTCAAAAAAGGATGCCACAGATTACATAAAAAATGTTTGCCTTTCACACAAAGCTAAGCTTATAGTGAAAGCCAAATCTATTACTTCGGAAGAAATTGGATTAAATAGTGTACTGGAAAAACAAGGTTTCGAGATAGCGGAAACAGATTTAGCTGAATTTATTTTGCAGGTTTCTAAAGAACAACCTTCCCACAATGTGGCGCCTGCAATTCACAGAAGCCGTGAGAGTATATCAGAATTATTTAAGCGGAATTTTAATACAGATAAATCTCTCGAGACCGGTGAAGAATTGACCGAATTTGCCAGAGATATTTTAAGGAAAAAATTTCTTTCAGCCGATATTGGTATCAGCGGTGCAAATCTAATTGCCGCCGAGGAAGGAACCATTCTACTTGTAGAAAGTGAAGGAAATATCCGGCTTACTACGCAACTTCCGGCAGTTCACATTGCTATAGCCGGAATAGAAAAAATAATTTCGAGCAAAAAAGATTTCGGGATATTCATAGAACTTTTAGCTGCAAGCGGAACCGGCCAGCCATTGACGTCATATACAAATATATTAGAACCCCCATTAGATTTACCAATATTAAACTTAAATGGAAGAGAAGACAAGCAAAGAGAATTTCATTTAGTCTTAATTGATAATGGCAGAATGCAGATGCGGGAAGATAAAGATCTGAAAGAAGCTCTTTACTGTATTAGATGTAGCGCTTGTATGAACTCATGTGCAAACTTCCAGGCAGTGGGCGGGCATGCCTTCGGTGGTGAGGTATATACCGGTGGAATTGGCGGTGCTTGGACTGTAGGAACTACTGGTATTCTCGAAAAGGGAAGGTTCGCGGAATTATGCACGGGGTGTTCAAGATGTGTACCTAATTGCCCGGTTCGAATTGACATTCCAAAGTTAAATACGACAATTAAAAATCGTTTGATTAAAGCTGCCGGCGGACCGTCATTACAGAAATCTTTTTTCGGCAACTTTTCAATATTAGGAAAGTTTGCTTCAATTACGCCTGGATTGTCAAATTGGGTAAGCAATCTATCAATTAGCAGAACCATAATGGAAAAAATTATTGGCTTTGAAAAACGACGGAAGATTCCGCGCTTTGCCAATAAAACTTTATTAAAACAATATAAGGAATATCGGAAGGCAAATAAACTCAAATCAAAAATAAACGAATTAACTCCCGGGTTAGTCTTATTTGCAGATGTTTATACCAATTATAATAATCCCCAAGTTGGAATGGCGACAATAAAAGTATTTGATAAACTTGGAATGCCGATTACACTAAGTAAATTACTTGATGAAGGGCGGGCATCTCAATCACAGGGACTTGTTCAATTAGCGACTAAAAGAGCCGTAAGACTCGCTGCTTATCTTGAAGAATTAATCGATGATGGTAAAGAAATTATTGTCGCTGAACCAAGTGTATTAGCGCTTTTCAGGTATGATTATAAAAAACTTCTCAACAACGATAATCAGTTTGATAAACTTGCGAGACATACCTATGACCCAATCGAATATTTGAATATGTTAGTTGTAAACCACAAATTAGATATTGTGAAATA
>JAJYSI010000381.1 GCA_021793635.1 Bacteroidota bacterium | reverse complement strand
GAGGATTAACAAATTTCTTAGTATTAGTACGAATTTATGATAATTTCATCCTCATCTTTGTAGATATACAAATCCTTAAGTTGGCGCATATGAGCGATGCGGCATATCATTAGAGAAAATTACAAAAAAATTAAAAGAGCTACATAGTGGCGAAACATTAGGGAACTATTCCCACCACTTAACAATTTGAAACCTTGAGGATTTTAGATTTGCTTTTGCATTATTGATTGATTGGCTGCTATAAAAAAATGAAGAATTACCTGTCGCTTTAAAATCGACACTTTGCCCAACAAAAATTGTAGCGCCCAAAATACCGGAGTTGCCGGTTGAGTTTGTGGTAATTTCCGATTGACCGTAAACAATAACAATGCCTGTAAAAGAAAAATTTCCGCTCATAGATAAATTTCCATTTACAACCAAAATCCCATTTCCTGAACCGGTACCCGAAAAGCTAACATTTCCATTTGCATAAGTTATCTTGGGATTTGTTGCAGTTCCTAAAGTAGTTCCGGTTGAATAAGTACCGGTCGAAATTGTAGTATCGGCAGCGAAAATAAAATTTTGAGTTACAGCCGACCAGTCCGTATTATTGTTTACCGTGCTTACGCTTGGAGCAGCTCCTGCGCCTAAAATTGAGTTGGATATATTGGGCCTGATATTATTTATAATATATGCGCTGTCGGTGGGACTATTTACTCCAATGCCCGGCAAAGAAGGACTTGGTCCCGCGCTTCCATCCAGGTTATGATCATTTCCGTTGATATACATATTGCCGGATAAGTTTAATCCTAAGTCCGCCGTTGAGACATAAATTGATGAAGTAATATTTGGAATTGAAATCGGGCTCCTTTTTGCTGTAACAATACACGTGTGATCATTCCCGTTAAAATGACCGACCGACTTTATTGTTAAATTAGAATCCGGTCCGGAAATATAAACATCGTAACTTCCACCCATTAAACTATTTCCAATAAAATTCCCTGTTAAACTTTTATTCCTTCTTAATTTTTCTAGATAAATTTCAACGCCTGAGTTTGCAATTAACCTTGACTGCATTTCGCTGTATGAATCAACAGAAGTCTGAAGCCCTCTTGTTGAGTTTGCATTTAGATTAACAATTAGAATGCCAATGATTATTGATAATCCAAGAGTTACGATTAAAACTGCTTTTCCCATATTACAAATTCCTCGGGTTTACAGTCATTTCCCAAAATGTTTGCTGATAAGTTGAATCGACTTTATCTGCAGATTGAAACCACATTTCTGCTTGAATATATTTTATGCTATTTATGTTTGAAGTCGCATTGCCAAGGCTGTCTTTGTATATGAAATTAATATTTGTTAATCCTAATGACGCTCCTTTTAGCGTGTCTCCATTTATTATTCTATAAAAAACTTTATCGTGCGGATTCGGAGTACTGCTTGCTACGGTTGAATCACTAATAGTTAACGTAACAGAATCCACCTTGCCATCGTTATTTATATCAGAGAAAAAAGATATTCTTTGCAGTTGAGCCGCAATGATCGGATTTCCCTGCGAATAATTATACCCGATCTTTCTTAAATCATTGTCGATAATGCTTGCTGCTGTTGACGCGTTTTGCTGTAATCTCAATCCGGAATCGGAGGAGAACTTCGATGTCGCAGAATAAGTATTTAAGTTCATCATAATTAAAAAGACTAATCCGCCGATTATAGTTGATCCTATTATGTCCAATAATGTGTCCATAATTATCTCAATGTAAAAATTTCTGCTATGCTGATATTGTTTTTTAAATAAGGACTTGTTACCGTTACCGTAACTCTTTTATCAAATGTTTGTACGCTGCTTACAACGTCAGGCGAATCTCCACTTACATATTCAACTTTGCAGCTTAAATAATAAGTTTCAAAATATGGCGCTGCCACAGTATCTATAAATCCATTATAATCATCTACGTCATTAAAATTCGGATAAACTTCGCCGGCTTCAGGGCCAAGGCTTGAGGGCGGTGTCAAACTTGCAAGGTTGTTCGTAGGGAATTGAAGTGTTGCTTGATCAAAACTTTTAGATTTAATTTCTTCAAGCATATTATCGGCTAATGAAATTGCTGTTAACGAGACCTTATTTTGAAAGTCGATTGTAGATGTATTTAATACTGCCGAATTAAAACTAAGCGAAATAAAAGACAAAATTATCATGGCGCCTATCGCCAGCATGGATTGAACGTTGGACATTTATATACCAATAATTTTTATGAATAGTATAAACCTCAAATAATAGGCCTAAATGTTTTCGATAATTACCGTTATAATTCTGTAAAAAAAGGACTTTTTGGTAGGGTTTTTTATCTAAGACAAACTAAGCGACAACCGTGGCGTCAATTTTGTCGTTTAGCGTCATTTTTGGATTTTTTGAAGTCTTCGTTGAAGCGTTCTTTCACTTATTCCCAAAATAGCTGCTGCCTTTTGAACATTGCCGCCTGTATAGTTCATTATTTCCAGAATATGGTTAGTAACGGTTTCGTCTATTGTTAAAAGATTAGTATTCATAAGGCTCAAATTTTTTTCCGGCAGTAATTCTTTTGGAAAGTCCATCTCAATTATTGAAGTATCATCTTTTGTTTTTGCTACAGCGTTAAAAATTTTATTTTCTAACTCTCGTATGTTTCCGGGAAAATTATAGCTTAAAAGTTTTTCTTTTACGCTGTCTAAAATTCCCGTTATATTTTTTTTATATGTCAGATTTGCAGTCTTTATAAAATAATTTGCGAGCGAAAGGACATCGTTGTCCCTTTCTCTCAGCGGTGGAAGGTGAATCGATGCTCTATTAAGCCGGTAAAACAAATCAGCTCTAAACTCATTCTTCCCAACTGCCTCGGTAAGGTCTTTATTAGTTGCTGCGATAATTCTTATATCTAACTGAATTGGCTTTGTGCTTCCGATCCTATAAATTTCATTATACTGAATTGTACGAAGAAGCTTTCCTTGAAGTTCCTTTGGCAGCTCGCCGATCTCATCAAGAAAAATTGTTCCGCCGTTAGCAGTTTCAAAATAGCCGATCTTTTCATTCGAAGCCCCGGTAAAGGAACCTTTTTCATATCCGAATAATTCACTCTCAAAAAGACTATGTGAAATTGAAGCAAGGTTTACAACTATAAAGGGATTATTTCTCCGCAGCGATAGGTCGTGAATTTTTTTTGCTATTAAGTCTTTTCCGGTGCCGGTTTCGCCGGTTAGTAAAACAATTTCATTTGTAGGTGAAAAAATTTCTACCAGGTCAAAGACTTTATACATCAACGGAGATGAAGTTATGATGTTTGAAAAATTTGATTTGTTTGGATGGAATTTTGAGAGAACCGACCGGTGAAAAGATAATTCTAATTCAAGCAGTCTTTGATCAAGAGCGCGTTTTATAGTAAGAAAAAGCCTATCAGTATCCGGCGGCTTAGTGATATATTCATATGCGCCCAGCTTAATAGCCTTTAATGCAATTTCTAATTCGTCAACCGCTGTAACCATTATGATAGGAATTTGCGGATATATTTGAGTAATTTTTTCAAGCAATTCCAGCCCATTCATTTTAGGCATATAAACATCGAGAAGAATTAAATCAATTTGGTGTTGCTCCAAAAGCGGCATTACATTTAACGGGAATTGTTCGGTAATAATTTGGGGATAGCCTTCTTGCTGAAGAAGTCCCTTCATCAATTCAAGGTAATCTGCCTCGTCGTCTATAACAAGGATAGCGCTATTTCTCATTTGTATTTCTGCTAATGGCTTTAACCATCATATCAAAATGTCAATTTAATTGTGTCATACATTATCCTAAGATAAATAGGAATCTGTAATAATGCCACCCCTGCCTGCCGCATAGGCGTCAACTTAAGAATTTATATATCTAGAACAATGAGGATAAAATTATCATAAATTCGCACTAATACTAAGGAATTTGTTAATCCTCTACGAGGATTTATCAATACAAAATGAA
>JAJYSI010000380.1 GCA_021793635.1 Bacteroidota bacterium | reverse complement strand
GGAAAGCAGGTTGCTGAAATCATGAGCCATCCCGCTGCTAAGCTTGCCTATTGTTTCGAGCTTCTGAGACTGCAGCAAACGGCTTTCGAGAGCCTGATTTAATTCTCTTGTACGTACGCTGCTGATTGTAAATGAAAGAAGCGCCGCAAACTGTTCGGCGTTGTTTATTTCGGCTTCTGAAAAATTATCGGCATCATTTGAAATTACAATTGAGGCTAATAATTTTTCATCGAAGAAACACGGAGCTATAATTGCTGAGGTGCAGTGGAGAATCTGAATTATATTGTAACCAATGCTTTCCGGGATGTTCCTAACAACCAGCGGACGCCGGTTTACATCAAGCCATTTAAAAATATATGGTGCGCTGCTTTCAATTGTTCTGCTGACTTCTTTTTTATCTCTTATATCTTCGTTCGGATCGTAGTATTGATATTCCAGCTTTTGCGAGTCTTCATTTCTAAAAATGATTAAGCCGTAATTACCGGTGCAAATCTCAATGCATCTTTTTAAAATTTCTTCAGACAGAACCGCGAGTGATTTTTCTTTCAAGAATAATGTAAGAATCTGCTGAAGCGTTTGCGGGAATTGAAAACTGCTTGTCTCCCGAGGCTGTCTTTTACGAAGATTTTTATTCTGAATTTCTTCAAGCTTAATTAGATAGCCTTGTACCTTGCTGTTATTTTTAAATTGATTAATATTTAAACGATATTCAGCCGGCGAATCCGGAATTTGAATTTGGCTGCTGAAATTATTTTTTAAAGAAGCTGGAACCTGAGTGCCGAATATTTGCGAAATATCTTTCCCCTTGATTCTATTTGTTTTAATATTATTCTTAAATTTCTTATTGTACCAGACTAACTTTCTATTTGCATCCGCAATTGCATACGCACACGTATCGGATTCAACAACATCCGAAATAATATACTTTGATATTAACCTTTCGTTCATTACCTATTCTTGTTTAATCTCGTATTTCTTAATCTTCAAATAAAGTGTCTTTGCGCTTATACCAAGCAGCTTCGCAGTTTGACCTCTATCCCATTTATTATTCTTCAACAGCTTGGTAATATGTTGTTTCTCAATATCTTCAAGGCTGATCGGTTCGGCTTCGGTTTCATGTAGATGAATTTTTCTGTGAATGCCACGCAGGCTGTCTGCCGGCAAATTCAAATCTTCGGGCTCAATTAAATCGTTCTCCGCAAAAATGATTGCCCGCTCAATTATGTGTTCAAGTTCTCTGATATTTCCAGGAAAATCATAATTTAACAGAATACTTTCGGCGTCCGGAGATAATTTTTTAGGCGAACGTATCGGAGATTTAATTTCCAAAAAATGATTTGCAAGCTGAAGAATATCTTCTTTCCTGTCTCTTAGCGGCGGGATTGTAAGAGTAATAACATTTAACCGGAATAATAAGTCGCGTCTAAAGTTTTTATTGCCGGCTTCCTCAAGAAGATTTCTGTTTGTTGCACCAATAACTCTTACATTCGAAGTAAGATTTGTTACACCGCCGATTCTTCTGTACTCGCCGTTCTCAAGAAATCTGAGAAGTTTTGGCTGAAGAGCTAAGCTGAGCTCGCCGATTTCATCAAGGAATAATGTTCCGCCGTGAGCAATTTCCACTAATCCTTGTTTAGTAGATTTAGCATCTGTAAAAGCTCCCTTCTCATGTCCGAAGAGTTCACTTTCAATTAATTGATCTGGGAGCGAGGCGCAATTGATAACAACGAACGGCATTTCGCTTCTTGCAGAATGTTTATGAATATATTCCGCTAGTAATTCTTTGCCGGTTCCTGTTTCGCCTTCAATTAGGATATTTGAATCCGACATAGCAGATTTGTTAGCCAAATTTATTACTCGCTGCAGTTCTTTGCTGTCGCCGATTATCCGAGTTGAAAGTTTTTTGTTTACTTGTTCGGAAAGGAGTGCCGTTTTAACTAACAGATCTTTATGTTCAAGCGCCCGGTTTATGGTTAACAAAAGCTCATCAAAATTATAAGGCTTGGAAATAAAATCATACGCACCGATTTTTATGCAGTCTATTGCGCTTCTAATTTCAGTCTGTGCAGTAAGAATAATAACTTGAATAGAAGAATTATATTCAACTACAAATTTCAAAACCTCATCGCCCTGAACTTCTCTCATATTTAAATCGAGAAGAAGTAAGTCGTAATTTTTCCTTTTTATGGCATCAATAGCATATCTGCCGTCGTAAACGGTATCGACAGAAAAACCCTCTTCAAGAAGCTGCTCCTTTAAAAGGTAGCACAAAGTTTCATCATCATCACAAACTAAAATTTTAGAATTTTTCACCATTACGTAAAGAGAATCAAATAGTTTTAAGAATTACAATTATTTGGAATAGAAGCATCTAATATTTATATTTGTTGCCTTAAAAAAAGGGCGCGTAGCTCAGGGGTAGAGCATCTGCCTTTTAAGCAGAGGGTCGGTGGTTCGAGCCCACCCGCGCTCACTAAAAAGTGAAAACGTTTTTTGTTTATATACTCAGATCTGCAAAGTATGATCTTCATTATTTCGGTCATACTTCCAATCTCCAAGATCGATTAAAGCGGCACAATTCAAACCGAAGCATATTTACCAAAGGAAAAGGTCCCTGGGAATTAATCATATCTTCACCTTGCAAATCAAAATCCGAAGCATACCGGCTTGAGCTATATTTAAAAAGTCTTAAGAACATAAATTACGCAATAGAATATTTGAACAATCGCAATACAGCCGTGTAGAGCACTCCGATTTAATCGGAGGGGTCGGTGGTTCGAGCCCACCCGCGCTCACTAAAAAGTGAAAACGTTTTTTGTTTGAATTTTCGGATTTACGACACAAGAACTCTATTATTTGAGATTTACCTTTATTAATCATTTTTGGTTTTTTATTTATCCAATCGCTTACAAAAATAGTTTAATTTAATAATAATATAAACAATTTAATTTTGTAATTTATTTAATAAAATCTAATAGCAGCAAAAATAATTTTCTTTTCAGAAAAATTATCTTAAAATATTTCCTGATTAAATTTAATACTTAATAAGAAAACAGCAAATGTGAGCTTTAAATTGATGAGGTCTAATCCGCTTCAATGATAATGTAAAATTCTCTTTTATTTTTAAGCACTCTTGCTTATTTTGCTCTGGAAAAATGAACCGGTTTGATTTAATCTTGTCTTTGGTAAGATAAGTATGGGTGAAATAATTTTCTGGACAATTATTAGGATTGCGGTAGTTATTCCCGCTCTTTGGATTCTTGAAGGATACATCTCGCAGCAGTTGTGGTGGCTTATCGGCACGCTCAGTATTTATGTTATAATTGTTCATCCTGCTGTAATTCACTACAGACTCTTCAAATCGAAGAATAAAGAAGTACTGGAATCAACTCTTTGTGCTACTTGTAAAAGTTTTGATGAGTCTGCGGTACTTTGCATTCTTCATGATAAGCATCCGACAAAAGTCTATCTTCCCTGTGAAGGCTTTGATTGGGAGCCGAAATCATCCAGCGTTGACAGCGAAGATATTTATACTGAATAAAACCTGTTTTGCTTCAAATTATTTAAATGAATTTAAAACTTAACTAACTTATATCGGTTTTGAATTAAATCTCTGTAAAGACAATGCGAAATCGTTATTAAATTTTTATAATTTTTACAAAGGAATATTATGCCATTAAAGAAGGATCAAGTAGTAACAATTAATTTTATCTTAAAGGATGATACCGGTAATGTCATCGAAGAGACAACTAAAGCGAATCCTTTCGCGTTTATAAGCGGCAGCCAACAGATACTTCCAAAGCTTGAGGAAAAAATCGGCGAAATGCTGATAGGAAGCAAGCGGACTGTCGTTCTTTCTCCTGAAGAAGCCTATGGAAAATACAGCGACTCAATGATTCAAAAAGTAACGCGGTCAGAATTTCCACAAGACATCACTCTCGAGGACCCCATGCATTTAGTTGCAGATAATCCCGACTGCAGGCAG
>JAJYSI010000379.1 GCA_021793635.1 Bacteroidota bacterium | reverse complement strand
CCTAATAGCTGAAACAATCCAGCCATACAATATTCATAGGGGGCAATTCCTTCTACAGATTCGACAAAGTTAAAAATTATATCCGGGTTATATTCATTAATAGAATTAATTGTACGTTCAACATTCCGATCTATTGCAATAGCCTTAACTTCGTTGAAAAAGTGGGTGAGATCATTTTTAATTAGTGATATTTCATTTGCAAATCCGTTTTCTGAAAGATCATTGGCAGAAAATTCGATATCGTTTGGTTTCCCATTATAAATCGAAAAGACAGAAACCGGTGCGTTGTAACAGATTAATATTTTCGCATTTGTTTTCATAACAGTTTATGCCTCTTTGCAGCAACAAACAAGACTTTATTAATCATTTCGTTATAATTTAATCCACTTGAGCGGGCAGCTTTGGGAAAGCATGAATTATCGTTTGGATCCGGGAGTATTCCCGGGAGCGGATTTACTTCTATTATATTAGGCTCGCCATCTTCATCCAATCTAATATCTATTCTGCTCCAATCTTTACAACGCAAAACGTTAAAAGTCTTAAGCGCCGTCTTCCTAATTTTTAAATCAAGTTCAGAATTGACTTTCGCTGGGCAAGAGAAAATATTTAGCGGATTTTCTTTTGTATCTAAAATCCATTTTGCTTCATAAGAATAAATAGGGACAAAATCCTGGGGAAAGTCGTTGTAATTAATTTCTACAACCGGAAGGACCTCGGCTTCATTACCGTTACCGATTATTGCAACTGTGAATTCCCTCCCTGGTAAAAATTCTTCTATCAACGCAGGCTGATTATATTCGGAAATAATTCTTTCTACTTCGTGATTAAGTTCATTTGAATTATTTACAAATGAGGACGAAAAAATCCCTTTACTTGAACCTTCGAAAACCGGTTTAACGATAAGAGGAAATTTTAAATTAATATTTTTGACTTCGTTTAACTCAAAAGCAATCAAAAATTTTGCGTTTGGGATTTTATAGTATGATAAAACTTCTTTTGTGCGCGCTTTGTCGAGGCATGTTGCAAGAGTTAATGGATCTGATCCAGTATACGGAATCTGAAGCATATCTAGCATCGAAGGGATTTGAGCTTCTCGACTCCCTCCATTAAAGCCTTCTGCAACATTGAACACTATGTCCGGCTTCGATTCCCGAAATTTATTGAAGGCGGAATCGTCTGCTTCGATTAAAATTACGTTGTTTAAGCTTTCTAAGGCCTCTTTAAGTGCATTAACAGTATCCCAAGTATCCCATTCAGCGAATGTATCTATCGATTTTTGCGGTTGTGTTATTAGATCTTTTAAAATTGGGGGTACGATTTCGTGGAAAGTTTGACTTTCAGGTTTTACATTATAAGCTAATGCAACGTTCAATCTAACATTGAACTCGGGGGATAAAATATTTTTCTCCTTCTGTAAATTATTTTTAACAAATATAACTAATATATTTTCTAAGTCAACAGTTTTTGCTCACCGATAAAAAAATATTTTTCTTGAAAATTTTTTATCGAGCAATGATTTCAAAGAAATTTTTTTTTGCACGACAAATTTATAACAAAAAAAAATTATTAATCAAATTTTTACAAGCATATTTAAGCTTTTTTTTACGGTAACGAATTTAATTCAAAAATATGTTATGCAATCTTAGCATAATTTAAACTATGTGAGTAGTGTTCAAGTAAATTCTTTTTGATAATAAAATGTATTTCCTTTTGGAAATGGGGATCGTTTTCTATTAAGGCAAATGCTGCTGTCTTGGCTCTGATAATTAGTTGGGTATCATTAATTAGATCAGCATGCTTAAGCTCAGGAAAGCCACTTTGCTCTGTGCCGAATATATTTCCCGGTCCGCGTAGTTTCAAATCAATCTCGGCAATTTTGAAACCGTCTAAATTGTTTACCATTGTCTGCAGTCTGACTGCCGAACGATATTTTTCAAGCTGAACAGGAGAAAGATAATCAAGGTTTAATTTATATTTACTGCTTAATGCTGCGAATTCTTCTTTAGTTACAAGAATACAATAACCTTGTTTGGTCCCGCGCCCGATTCGTCCGCGAAGTTGATGGAGCTGAGATAACCCAAATCGTTGAGCGTCGTTTATAACTATTATGTTTGCGTCCGGAATATCGATGCCGACCTCAATAACTGTAGTCGCTATTAACGCGTCATATTTTTTTGCAAGGAACATCAGCATCACTTCTTCCTTTTCTTGCCAAGACATTCTTCCATGAAGCAAACCAACGTTTATCTTTTTCAAAAAAGTTTCGGTCAATTCCTTGAAATAAGTTTCTGCGGCTTTCAATTCGAGTTTTTCAGATTCTTCAACCAAAGGATAGACTATAAATGATTGATAGCCATCTTTTACTTTATCAACAATATATTGATAGATATCCGGCAAAGAATTTTCACCCCGCATAATTGTTTTAATCGGTTTTCTTTCTTTTGGCATTTGGTTGATTATTGAAACATCTAGGTCACCATATACAGTCATAGACAATGTCCTCGGAATTGGTGTTGCGCTCATTACTAAAACATCCGGGATGATCCCTTTGTTCTGAAGTTTTCCTCTTTGCTCCACTCCAAAGCGATGTTGTTCGTCGACAATAACTAATCCTAGATTTTTAAATTTTACTTTTTCTTCAAATAGAGCGTGAGTGCCAACCACAATGTCCGCTTCGTTAAATTCTATATCTACCAAATTCTTTTCTTTTACGGATTTTTTTTGTCCTCCGATTAACAAGCTAAGTTTTATTTCCTTCTCTGTATAAATTCCCGAAAGATTCTTTAATAGTTTAGAAATATTTTTCGCATGCTGATCAGCCAATATTTCTGTCGGCGCCATTAGCACAGCCTGAAATCCGTTATCAACAGCAATTAACATTGCAATTAGCGCAACGATGGTTTTACCGCTGCCCACGTCGCCCTGCAAAAGTCTATTCATCGGAAGCGGGGATTCCATATCTTTCCTTATTTCACTTAGGGCTTTCAATTGGGCTTCTGTTAATTTAAATGGAAGAATCTTTAAGAAGCTTGAAATAAGATTTGTTCTTACTCTCATTGAATTGCCGGAGAGCTTTGTTTTGTAATTGAATTTTCTAAGAGCAACTAAAATCTCAAGGTAAAATAGTTCTTCAAACTTAAATCTTTGAATCGCTGAGTTTAGTTTTTCCTTACTTTCGGGAAAATGGAAATTCTTTATAGAATCTACTAAACCGGCAATATTATTTTCTTTCAACAATTCTTCGGGTAATGTTTCATCAAGGTTGTCGGCATAATTTTCAACTGTTGTGTTTATAATTTTTCTCAGACTAAAGTCGCCTATGTTTCCCACTCGTAATTCTTTAGGTATTCTGTAAAATGGAATTATCTTGCCGGTGTTTAATAAACTATTTGATTCATCTTCGGTTATTCGGTCAAAGTCGGGATGAGTGAATTGCAGCGCATTATATTTTGAAATAACCGGCTTGCCTGATACAGCAAAGATTTCTCCGATGTTAAATACATTGGAAAAATATTTTATTCCTTGAAACCAAACGCATTCAAAGAAACCGGTTGAGTCTCGCATTTGAACCTTCAACAATTCTTTTCTGCCGAAGTTTAATTTTTCTTTTTCAACTACCTTTCCAACGATTGTGATTTCACCGTTGAAACCGTCTATCAAAAAGCCATAGGCTTTCGATACATTTAAAGTAGTTGTTCGGTCAAGATGTCGTGATGGGAAATAAAACAATAAATCACGGATGGTGTTTATACCGATTTTTCCAAAGGCTTCGGCGCGTTTTGGTCCAACTGATTTTATAAATTGAACAGATTGTTTAAGTATTTTTTCCTTTTCGGAATTCATTGAATTCAAAATAATTCATGCTAAACGTAATTACAACTTAATTAATATTTCAAATTTAATTTAGTATTTTGTAAGTAGCCATTTTGAAAATAAAACTTGAGACTAACGTGGATTGGAAAAAACTTTTATCAAGAACGAGGCTTGGCGAAGAG
>JAJYSI010000378.1 GCA_021793635.1 Bacteroidota bacterium | reverse complement strand
GGGTGCTGATTGCGTACCTTTTTTTACTTCCGGTTATAGTTATTTTTACGTTATTCATTAATAAAAACTAAGTTTATAAAATAATGGAAAAACAAAATCTAAAACAGTTGATTGAAAATATTCATAGCCTACTTCAAAATGAAAAGTCTATTGACCAAGAATCTCGTGAAAGTTTGCAAAAGCTTATGGAAGATATCCGGAACATTTTGGAAAATTCCGGATTAAATAAGGAGGAGATTCACATGTCATTAATAGAAGGACTAAAGTCTTCGGCAAGAAATTTTGAAGCAACACATCCAAAAGTTTCCGAATCGATAAATATTCTTGTCAACGGCTTAAGCAATTTTGGTTTATAAGCTTCCTTCTTTAAAAGCATCTTCAGAAATATTAAAGTGAGCTACGTTAAAACTTTTGAATTCGACCCTGGTTAAATTTGTTGAATGAATTTATATCAATAAAAATTTAATGAAGAAAAAACTTTTCATAGTACTTCTTACAGCAATGGTTTTGAACCTCAGTTTTACTGTGGACCATTTCCATTTTATTCAGAACAGCGACAATCAAGAAATTGCAAAAAATAACGGTGCTTTAGAAACACCTCCATGCGAAATTTGTTGGGTGTCTTTAAACTATAATAGTGAATCGGCATGGACTATAAAGAAAATTTCTTTTGCATTAGGTTATGTAGCCCTGTTAAATATTGATAATGAAAACCAAATTTCTAATACAATCATTCCAATTCTAAACCCCCGTGCTCCTCCGTTCGCAAAACTCTTTTCCTAAAAACATTTCAAAATAATACATTTTGTGGGCGCACTTGATGCTCGCATTTTTATAATTCTATAAGGAGTTTGCATATGGATTTTCCAAGTAAGCATTTTTCTGTTACGGAAAAATATAAATGGTTTTTTGTAATATTATTTTTAATGGGTTTACCCAACAGTTATGCAACACAAAAAAAAGATATAGCAATAGAAAGGTATAGCTTTACCGTAATGGTCTATGATGCTTCGTTATTTACGCCGCTTCATTTGGCAAAAGTTTCTTTAAGAAAAAATGGAGCTTTGGTAGCCTGGCATTTTACCGATGCCTCAGGCAAAATGACATTTAGAGGTGTTGCTCCGGGATGGTATAATTTGGCTGTAAGTTTTAAAGAATATGATGATTTTTCTGATTCTGTTTTAATCGATCAAAATCATTCGATTGATTCAGTGGCAATGCAATCTTCATACATGGTAACAATCTTAAATCCGGTTGTAGTAACCGGAGTAAGAAGTCTTGATGTTCAGACTATACAAACTAAAACAGGAGATCAGTTTTTTAATTCGGAAACATTTCATGCAGCTCCAACGGCACGTATGACAAATATGATTCAAGAAAATGTTTTAGGAGCAGTGAGATCTACAACCGGTGAAGTTCATATCAATGGACAACATGCAGAATTTTCATATTATTTAGATGGTATACAAATTCCTCTCGGAGTATTCGGCGGACTTAATGAAGTAGTTGACCCCAAAGTAGTGAAGAGTATTAATTTTATGACAGGAGGCTTTCCGGCTGAGTATGGCGGACAAATAGCCGCAATAATGAATATTCAAACCATAGTTCCATCAGGTCATTTTCATCTTGATTTCTCAAGTTATTTGGGAAGTTACTTAGTTTTTAACGGAACTAAACCATTTGTCCCCGGCAATGAAGTTCCATTCGGAAATTCAAGTAACGTCCTGGGCGATACACTCGGAGGAAGGGTTGGGCCTTTAAGAGCTATCAATTCAAACGGGCAGGCTTTGTCGATAAGCAATCATACCGGTTCTCTTGGGTATTTTATTTCTGCCTCGAGGCAGGAAACAGATCACCGGATTGACCTACCAACGCCGGTTTTATATAATGATCATGGAACCGATATCTTTACTTACGGCAAGTTTGATTACTTACTACCAAATAATGATTATCTTACAATGAACTTAAACTACGGCAAAACAAATACCGAAGTTCCGTTCGATATAAACTTGCAGAGAATGGCTCCTGATCAGCAGGAAAGCAGCAATGCTTTTGAGACTCTTTCATACTTTCATACCATTTCTTCAGAGCAAGATCATGAGAAAAAATTCTTTGCCGGAATTTTATTGCGGCAAGGCGGCTTAATTTATACTCCGAGTCTAATTAGTCCTGTTAATTTTCAATTTGCCGGAGATAGTTCAAATTACGCTTTAGCGGAAAATAGGAAATTCAATACTGCCGGCTTTAGAACTACCTACGAAGATAGACTATCAAAGGATTTTATGTATGAAACTGGATTAAATTTTAGTTCAACTACAGGAAGCGAAAATTTTACTTCGCGAGATAGTTTAGATAGAACTGGACCATCGGTACTTACGAATTATTCTGGTTCAGATTTCGGAATATTTGCGGAGGAAGAGTACCAGCCTTTGGATTGGTTCAGAGTTGATGCAGGGCTAAGATATGACCAGCATATAGCTCCAAATATGCTGCTGCAGAAGGAAATTAGTCCCCGAATAAAATTTAATTTCTTTATCGATAATCAAAACAATGGATACCTTTATTATGGCAGGTTATTTATGCCGACAAATATAGAAGGTCTTAGGACGATTGCCTCTAACGTTACTAATTCCGGTATGGCAACTCTTCCGGAGAAAGATGATTTCTATGAAGCTACTTATGTTCATACTTTCAATAATGGATTTTCCGCAAAGACAGACGTTTTCTATAAATACTCTTCTCCGGGCGTAGATGATCAATCAATTGGCTCAAGCGCAATTAAGACTTCGGTTAATATTGCCGTGATAAAAACTTCTGGTATTGAATTAGGGTTATCTTATACCGATCCGGTTATCCCATTCTCAGGATTTTTGAATACTTCTTTAATACATGCATATGGATCAGGCGCAATAACAGGTGGATTCTTGCCTATCGATAATGCCGGAGCCGCTACAGATCTTGATCATGATCAGCGTTTGTCAATTGTCGCGGAATTGAATTATCAACCTCCAGACTGGTTTGCAAATTTTACGGCTATTTACGGTTCCGGGTTAGCAAACGGAAACCCAAACAACATTACATACGGTACTGGATTATTTGATTTTAATACAGGAGCACACGTAGCGCCATCAACTATAATAAATATTTCTGCCGGATACATAATTCACCTCAGCGGGGAAACAACGTTTGAGCCTTCACTTTATATAAATAATTTATTCGACCATAGTTATCTTTTGAAAGGGGCTTTCTTCGGTGGCGCAAGTTGGGGAGATAGACGGAATGTTATGTTCAAAATTTCATTGCACGTTTAGAACCTTATTTGATAAATAAAATTTCTTTGTTAAGTTTGTGCAGGGTAGTGTTAATTAACAAAATGTTGCCATTTAACATATTATAAGGAGAAAATATTATGCATGCTAAAAGTATCAAACTTCTTAACAAAGCCGTAGCAGATGAACTCTCTGCGGTTCATCAATATATGTATTTCCATTTTCATTGTGACGATCAGGGGTATGATCTGCTTGCAAATCTATTTAAGAGAACGGCAATTGCCGAAATGATGCACATTGAAAAATTAGCGGATAGAATTTTATTCCTCAAAGGCGAATTGGAAATGAAAGCCTCTACTGAAGTTGAAAAATTTATTAATGTAGAGGAAATGTTGAAATTAGCAGCAAAAATGGAAGAGGATAGCGCAAAGGAATATAACCTTTGGGCAAACGAATGTGCAGCAAATGCAGACTCGATTTCGAAACAGCTTTTTGAAAGTCTGGTTGCTGAGGAAGAAGTTCACTACAATCAGTATGATACGGAATTAGACAATCTAAAAAAGTTTGGTGATAATTATTTAGCCTTGCAATCAATAGAAAGAAGCAAGGTCAGAGATACTCCTATTGCCGGTACTCAGAATTGATTATATAATTATTAATCTCCAAGGTTTTAGTGTTAATAAAAAAATGAACTTTTTGAATTTTACTTATGGGCACTTCTAAAAACTATCTTTTA
>JAJYSI010000377.1 GCA_021793635.1 Bacteroidota bacterium | reverse complement strand
AAAATTCATGTGGAAGTAGAAATGAAATACTGCCTCTAAGCTGCTCTAATTTTTCGTCAGACTTTTTTTTAATTGAATCAAATTTTGCAACAGCAAGTTGGAATATTTTTTCAAGCTCCCTTGATTGAAACGGCTTTTGAATAAAGTAATCGAGCTGCGATGTTTGGTAATTTTCAAATTTGGAGGAATCTTTTTCTAACAAAAAGATGAAGGGAATAGATGAAAGGAAAGTATCTTCCCGCCAGGAAGAAATATTTAATTCAAATTCATTTTGGAAAAGATTCTTATTACATATAATAACATCAGGCAATTTTCTTAAAGCCATCGAATAACCACTAACCCCCGACTCGGCAAAATCAAAAGAATTGCTCTCACTATTTAAGGCTTCCAAAATTTGTTTAACTGTTGATTGATCTTTTTCAATAAGCAAAATATTTTTCATAATTTCCATTTTTTTACAACTTTATAATAATTAAAAAAAATCATTTAGAAAACTTGCTGTTTATGAAAAATCACCCATCTTTTAGTCGTAAAGATATTTTAAGCTGAAAAATACTTTCACTATATTGCAACTTAAATTTACATAATTCTAAAAATTATACTAGAAAAAATTTACATTTTCGGAGATTAAATGATTAAATTTTTGGGTTCTTATAATGTTGTGCCTTCTTTACCGGAAAATTTAGAAAAATTAAGAGAGCTAGCATATAATATTCACTGGAGCTGGAACCCCGATGCGCGGGAATTATTCCGAAGGCTCGACAGAGAGCTTTGGGATGATACTAATCATAACCCTGTTATGATTTTAGGGAGAATCAGCCAGGAAAGACTTGAGGAAATTTCGCATGATGATGGGTTCAAAGCTCATCTTCAGCGAGTTCATAATAAATTAAACGAATATTTAACTGAGAAAACATGGTTCCAAAAAAAATATAACTTTGACGACTCGTTCAACATCATTTATTTTTCAGCCGAGTTTGGATTAACGGAATGCCTTCAAACATATTCCGGAGGTCTGGGGGTCTTGGCTGGTGATCATCTTAAAGCTTCAAGCGATTTAGGAATTCCATTAACCGGTATTGGTTTGCTTTATAAGGAGGGGTATTTCCAACAATATCTTAACGCGGACGGCTGGCAGCACGAACGATATGAAATTAATGACTTCGATAACCTTCCTATGAAACTTGTCATGAATGAAAAGAACGAACCATTAATGTTATCAGTTAGGTTTACTGATCGGGATGTGTTCTTCCAGGTTTGGAAAATCCAAGTCGGCAGAATTTCTCTCTTCTTGTTGGATACGAACGTTCAAAAAAATAATGAAGTTGATAGGAAAATAATTGAAACTCTTTACGGAGGAAACGTTGAAACAAGAATTCAACAAGAAATAATTTTAGGCATCGGTGGGATTAGGACAATGTATGCTCTCGGTATTAAACCGGCTATATGCCATATGAACGAAGGGCATTCTGCATTTCTTTCTTTGGAAAGAATAAGATATGCGATACAAAATGATGGCCTTTCTTTTAATGAAGCAAAAGAGGTCGGTTATCATTCAAATGTTTTTACAACTCATACTCCGGTTCCGGCTGGAATTGATGTTTTTTCAAATGAATTAATAGAAAAATATTTTGGATCATATTATAGGAATGAATTAAAAATTTCGGATAAAGATTTCTATGCCCTCGGATCAATTTATAAAACAAACGGCTCAAGTGTTTTCAATATGGCGCACCTTGCTATGAATACTGCTGGCTATATAAATGGCGTTAGTAAACTTCACGGGGAAGTCTCAAAAAAAATGTGGGCTTCCGGTTACAAAAATGTTCCGTTCAACGAAATTCCTATTGGACATATAACAAACGGAGTTCATATTAGATCGCATATTTCCAGGGAGATGGAAGATTTGCTTTTGCAATACATAGGTGAAAATTGGGTAACAAATCCTACGTCGTCAAATCTTTGGGAAAGGATCGACAAAATTCCCGACGAAGAACTTTGGAGAACCCACGAACGTCGCCGAGAAAGGTTAGTCGCTTTTGCAAGACGGCGTTTGATAAAACAGATTAAATCACGCGGCGGAAGCCAGGAGGAGCTAGCAATTGCTTCAGAAATCCTTGACCCGTCTGCTTTAACTATCGGGTTTGCACGAAGATTTGCAACATATAAAAGAGCCACATTGATTTTCAAAGATATTGAAAGGCTTGCGGATATAGTGAACAATAAGCATTACCCGGTGCAATTTATTATTGCGGGCAAAGCCCATCCAAAAGATGAAGAAGGAAAAAGATTCATACAGGAAATTTTCCAAATTGCTAAAGAGGAAAGATTCAGAAGGAAAATTGTCTTCTTAGAAAATTATGACATGAACGTCGCTCATTATTTGGTTGAAGGCTGCGATGTATGGATGAATAATCCAAGGAGACCTCTGGAAGCTAGCGGGACTTCCGGTATGAAAGTAATTGCCAATGGTGGATTGAACTTTAGCGTTTTAGATGGTTGGTGGGACGAAGGTTTTGATCCGGAAGTCGGATGGAAAATCGGTAATGGGGAAGATTATACAGACCCTGATTATCAAGATGAAGTGGAATCCAGGCTGTTATACAATACTCTCGAGTCAAGCATTGTTCCTTTGTTCTATTCGCGCGGTGAAGATCATCTTCCGAGACGATGGATTCTAAAAGTAAAAAATTCGATGAAAAAACTTGGGCCTGTCTTTAATACTCATCGAATGGTGGAGGAATATTTCGATAAATATTATAAACCTTCTTTTGAATTAAGGAAACAACTTTCTCACTCACAGTGGCATAAATGCAAAGAGTTAACTGCATGGAAAGCTAAAGTAATAGAAAACTGGAGTTCAATAAAAGTTGTTAGCGTGGAAACAAACGGTAATTCAAAACATATTTTTGTCGGGCAAAGTCTTCCGGTTGAAGCGGAAATTGATTTAGGAGGGCTAACTCATGAAGATGTGGAGGTTCAAATATATTATGGCCCGATGGAAAATAACGACAATCCACACTACAATTTAACTGAAATAATGAATGCGGATCAAAAGAAAACAAAATCCGGTTTTTCTAAATATACCGGCAGGATAGTATGCAAGGAAAGCGGTCATCAAGGTTATACGATCAGAATTTTGCCTAAGAATGGTCTATTGATTCACCCGTTTGAATTGGATGTCGTTTATTGGGCGAACTGATATTAAATTTTTTCAACAGAAATTATAAAATTATCTTGATTTATGTTGTTAGAAACATTAGATGTTAAAAAAAACGATATCGTGATATTCTCTCAAAATATTTTTGATCTCGAAAATAATTTCAAAATTATTTATAAGGATGATCCTGAAAATCAGATTAAAAATATTGGCTATCTCGGTGTTTGCGATTTTGTAAACGAATATAATCCTAAGAATCTGATTGTTTACAGACTGCTTACTAACATAAAAGATTTTGAATTTTATCTTTCAAAATATGGATATGTTATTAACATTAACGGCACTCCGGAACTAATTTATTTTGATCCTGTCTTTGCAATTAAAGAGTTGGAAGATTATACCGAAGCGATTCATCATTACGATTTGAGGTTCCGTATACAGCAAGTTGGGTTAACGACGCTTAACCGGATAGGGAATCTTCCGAATTATGCTGAAATTTACACTATTGATTTGCAAGCTTCTGAAGCTAAGTTCCAGAATGATAAAGCATTTATTGAAGCCTGAAAACTATTCATCACTTGCCCTTGAGGAAATCGGCCAACGGTTTAAAACGGCTGAAGTATTCGGTAAGCTGGCCAACCTGGGGGATGACATTTCCAACAAGTATATCGAAGAGACAGCGGTGCTTAAGAAACTCGTCACCGGCGAGACGGTTAACGTCGAGCGCAAGGGCAAAGACCCGTTTGAATTTGAAAGTTATGCCAAGCTCATATTCTCCGCCAATGATATGCCAAGGATTAACGACTTATCGGACGGACTCAAACGACGCTTGGTGATCGTGCCGTTTAATGC
>JAJYSI010000376.1 GCA_021793635.1 Bacteroidota bacterium | reverse complement strand
GTCCGGCGCCGACGATAACTATATCATATTCTGGTTTCATTCTATTTTTTTACCTAAATTCATGATTTATTATCCAGTACTAATAATAGGCAGTAGGCAGTAAGAAATAGGCAATAGGAAAAGAAGCAATATGGAATAGGAAAAAAGCAATTATATTTTATCCGATTTTCTTATATGTTTTTCCGGATATTCAATCATATGGTTAATCATTTTTCCTATTTCTTCGGACTTGCTTATCAGACTTTGATAAATATCCTGAGATATGTATTTACATTCTAAAGCAAAGTCCAGCCAAACTTGAGTTTCCGAATTTTCCATATCAGAATCTGACATTTTCGAAATAAAATAGGCTTCGTACTGCCTTTTTCTATAGCCTTCTGCAATTGCAGCTGAAACTGATCGAGATGATCTTCTGATCTGATCGGTTAACGAGTATTTTTCTTCTTTTGGAAAAGTTTTAGATATTTCGAAGATCATCATTGCAAGTCCAAACGATTTTTTATATACCGTTAGATCTTTAAAAGAAATATTTATAACAAATCTCCTTCAATTCTTATCAATCCAATTGCTTATTGCCTACTGCCAATTGCCTATTTAGAAAGAACGCCTTCTTTGTTAAATTTTATCACTTCAATCGGACAACTCCAAATACATTTTGAACAATTTGTGCAACGTTCATCAATAATAAATATTTCGGCTTCTTTTAATTCAATTGCATCTTCGGGACACACGCCAACACAACATCCGCAGAAGTCGCATTTATCCGGAAGTATATCTATCATTAATTTGCCGGTCTTTGCTTGTCGGTAATTCATTCTCTAAATCGAAATAAAATAATTATAATAATAAATCTACAAATTTTCAGAACAAGGAAGAATAATCCACATCAAAATTAGGCATTTGAGAAACCGATGAATCGGTTCAAAGGTATTCTTTTTGTTTTTTTCCCCACGAATAAAATTCGTGGGCTGCTATTTTACATATTAACTGATTTCCTACTAACTACATATCCGCAGCAATCGTTATCCAAATAATATTTCAATATCATCTTTAGTCAGGTTCTTAAGCATTCCGGTTTCACTGGTAATAATATCTTCAACTAATTTTCTTTTTTTATCCTGCAGCAAAAGGATTTTCTCTTCAACACTGTTTTTTGTAATAAACTTATATACAAAAACGTGTTTATCCTGCCCGATGCGATGCGTTCTGTCAGTCGCCTGGGCTTCTACCGCGGGATTCCACCATGGGTCATAATGAAAAACATAGTCGGCTGCTGTCAAGTTCAAGCCGAATCCACCGGCTTTAAGGCTAATTAAAAATATTTTTACATCGTCATTATTTTGGAAATTATTAACGCGTTGTTCTCTGTCAGTTATGCTTCCGGTTAAATATTCATAATTGATTTTTTGTTTTTCCAAATACGCTTTTATAATATCAAGCATTTGAACGAATTGAGAAAACACCAGGACTTTATGCCCGTCTTCAATTACTTTTTCTGCAAGCTCTTTGAACTCTTCGAACTTACCGGATTTCTTTCCATAGGTTTTATTAACGAGTACCGGGTGATTACAAATTTGCCGGAGCCTCAGAAGCCCTTCGATGACTTTGAATCCCGATTTTTTTATTCCATTGCGCGAAATCTCTTCCATAAGCTCATCTCTTATAGAATTCCGCCAGAGGTTATAAATTTTTTCCTGTTCCGGTTCCATTTCGCAATAATGAATTATTTCCGTCTTCTCCGGCAGTTCCTTTGCAACAACGTCTTTCGTTCTTCTAAGGATGAAAGGATAAATTAATCTACGCAGATGCTCCGAAGCGGATTTGTCGTTTTGTTTATGGATTGGAGTGGAAAAGTTTCCCTGAAATTTACTTAACGAACCAAGCAGCCCGGGATTTAGAAAATTGAACTGCGACCAGAGTTCGCTCAAATTATTTTCAACCGGCGTTCCAGTAAGACAAAGTTTATGCTCAGCGGAAAGCATTTTAATAGCCTTAGCCGTTTTTGAAAGCGGATTCTTTATTTTTTGAGATTCATCTAAGATGATGTAATAAAACTTTGTTTGAGATAATGCTTCTGCTTCCCTTAGTACGATACTGTAACTTGTAATTACTGCATCGTAATTTTCAAAATGATCTGTAGTTTCTTTTATCCTGGCACCACCGGTGTGGTTCAATATTTTTAAGCCGGGAGTAAATTTCTTCACCTCGTTAACCCAATTAAAAACAACAGACGTCGGTGCAACAATTAAGCTTGTCCTATTTTCTTTCTTTTCTTTTGAAAGCAGAGCCAAAGCCTGGATGGTTTTGCCGAGTCCCATATCGTCAGCGAGTATTCCACCGAAACCAAATTCTTTAAGGAAGTAAAACCAATCGTAGCCGCTTTTTTGGTAATGGCGAAGCGTGGTATTCATTTCAACCGGCAGTTTTTGTTTTTTAATTTTGTCAAAGGAATTTAATCGACTAATATGCTCCTTGAAAGTCTCATCAATTTGAGCGTCATCGGCATCCTGAACAAGCATATCGAGCGCATTAGCCTGAGCTTTTGAAAATCTTACAGAACCTTCCGCAGTTTCCCCAAACATAATCGTTCTTTGAAATTTCTTCATCCACTCTTCAGGCAGAATTCCGACAGAGCCGTCATTTAGCTGAATGTAATTTTTCTTCTGCTTTAGTGTCGTTAATAAAGCTTCCAAACTAACAGGTGAACCGCCAAAATCTATTTTAGTTTGCACATCAAACCAATCTACTCCCGAAGAGACGACGAGCGAAACTTTTGGTCTGGATACGTTTATCTTAAATTTGTTTAACTCTTTTTCGCCGAAGATTTCAAAACCGTTTTCCCTTGCTGCAGGAATAAGTTTGAAAAGAAAATCAAGCGGATCTTTTCTTGGCATAAAAATGCCTGGTTCTTTTTCTTTAACGTAAAAAGTTTTTATTTCATTCCTTGCTTCTTCTTCAAAATTTCTATCCCTTTTAATAGTAACCAGCTTGCCTTCTTCAAAGAAAGCGCTGTTTCCTGCATTTGAGCTATATGGTAAATCGTATTTACCATAGCCGAATGACAGCCTTAGAAGTAGTGAATTTTCAGATTCTTCTAAAAGTATTTTTTTTATTGGAGCGGTCTCGATATTTTCAACAGTGTATTTACCGGCTTCAATAGGTAAGTTTGATACTATCTGCGGAAGAATATTTCGTTCAAAATATTCCATGAAAATTTTGGGTACTAAAATCTTCCCTTCGTTCTCTTGAAATGTATGCAGCTGGTCGCGGGTCAAATTAGATACTCTAAAAATTTTATCTTCTACATTCAACCAAAGCGGTTCGTCAAGAAAAGAGAAGGTCTTATTTCCAATTTTTATTTCCTCACTGTTAAGGTAAAGCTTTAGAGTAAGCGAAATATTTTCATCATCTTCGGCGATTATAACTGCGGCATTGGCAAATTCCGTTAGAATAGAAATTCTCTTTTCCAATTGCAGTGAGTATGGCCCCATTAAATAAACTTCCTTATCAGCTAAAAAAATTAGAACATCCGAAAGAATAGTCGTCATCCTTTCCAGGTCGCGCTCATTATAAATGCCGTAATTGAAAGTATTACTTAAACGGATTTTGCCGAATTTTTCTGCAAAAAATTCCAGTACCAATCGCTCCTGAAATGAAAGACCTTCCAAAAGCTGTGCGTTAATATTATTAACCGGCTCAACGCTGGAAGAATAGTTTCCGTCCTGAAGCAACTTTATCTTAAACGCCTTCAGCACAGGATCAAATTTATCGGGAGTAATGCCGTAAACAATTTTATATTTTACTTTTTGTTTCTTACTGTCAGGCTGTTTAAGAAATACATCAAAGTTACCTCTTAACTTTTCAAATTTCTCTTCTTCCTTTTTCTTTTTGACCTCTTCTATCCATTTGTTTCTCTTAAGTATTAGTTCCGCCTGGTCGTCAATTGGTTCAATCTTTTTGTTTTTCCCTTCGTTTGACGGGGGAATTTGGCTGTAGCTACGATCTAAAAATCGCGACGGCTTTATAAG
>JAJYSI010000375.1 GCA_021793635.1 Bacteroidota bacterium | reverse complement strand
TTCCGATCTATGGGTTTTGTCCATAAATCACACTTACTAAAGTGAAAAATAGTTTAAATAAGAATTAGTCGTATTTTTGTTTTATATGGCAAAAGCAGATTATCTCATATCATTAATTAAAGCACATTATAGCAACGAACCGGAACGGTTTACAACGCTTGCTTTACAAATAGCTTCACACGAGGCTAGGATAGGGCATACCCGTGTAGCTCGCGAAATAAAGGAGATAATTGAGCAAGCAAAATCTACTCGACACCAAATTAAGTCCTTCTCTAAAGAATTAGACGGCTTAATAGAAGTTCATCATTCTGTATTTAAAAAATCAGATATCATTACTTCTAAAAACATCCAATCAAAAATCAATCGTGTAATCAGAGAGTTTGTTCAAAGGGATAAACTGAGAAAGCACGATTTAGAAAACAGAAGGAAGATCTTGCTTTCTGGCCCTCCGGGAACAGGAAAAACCTTGACGGCTTCTATTTTAGCCAATGAATTGAAATTACCGCTTTACCGAGTGATGATGGATAAAATGGTAACCAAGTTTATGGGAGAAACCAGTGCCAAACTCCGCCAGGTATTTGATGCTATTCAACAGAGGAAAGGTGTTTATCTTTTTGATGAATTTGATGCCATTGGTGGAGAGCGAGGAAGAGATGATGATGTGGGCGAAATGCGTAGGGTGGTAAATTCATTTTTGCAATTTATTGAACAAGATGAATCAGACAGCATAATCATTGCTATTACCAATAATAAATCACTGCTTGATCAAGCGCTTTTTAGAAGATTTGACGATGTGATTCTCTATCATTTACCGGATAAAAAAGAAAAGCTAGCATTATTAAAAAACAAACTTTCCTCTTTTAAAAACAAATTAGATTTTGATCAATTATTGCCTCAAATAAATGGTTTGAGCCACGCTGAAATTAGTTTAGCTTGTATGGATGCCATTAAAGAAACGATTCTGGATGAGAATCAAAAAATGAGTAATGAATTAATTTTACAGGCCATAGAAGATCGGAATGCTGCATATCACCAATAAATCTCTACTATGGCAGAAAATTACAAGCACATTTTCCTTTCAGATTATGCCAAATCAGAAAGGTATACTTCACCAAAATCGATGGGAGGAGAGGAAACCATTCCGGAAAGAAATCGAATTTCTCACAGTCAAAGGTTATTAAACCAGTTTAGGGCTATTTGGGAACAAAAAAGGGCAATGGAACAAGCCCGGGAAGCTGAACAAATTTCTACCCGTACGGGAACCTATCTTTCCTTTACCAGTGCAGTAAATTCAGATTTGATTACAAGAAGCCTGGAAAATTTGGGCCAGGGTGTCCGACTTTTAAACATACAGGAAAAAATAACTTCTGAGGAAGAAAAGCATATTCAAGCTATAGTTTACGTCCCCAATGGTAAAGAAGGTCATTTTATTAAAAAACTCGAAAAATACCAAACTGAAGAAACTAAAACCGGTAAGCCTAAGAATCAAAAATTAGTCAATAGTATTGAAGATGTTCAAATCGCTTTATTGGAAAGTTTTTGGATTGGTAAAATTGACTTGATGCCCGATAAAGATGCTAAATGGTGCGAGGTCTGGCTAAATATAAATTCAGAGCAGACTATCCTCCAAGGTCAAATAGAAGAATTTCGTCAGATCTTATCTGAAATAGGTGTCCATTCTAAATCGGGAGAATTAATTTTTCCTGAGAGGGCAGTGCTTTTAATATACGCTAACAGGAACCAGTTGAAAGAACTGATGTTACGAACAGATCTTTTAGCAGAATTAAGAATTGGACAAGAGCCCGCTGGATTTTGGGCAAATGAATCGCGCTTGGACCAGCAAGAATGGGTTGACGACTTAACAGAGAGAATTGAATTAGCGGATTCAAATATTAAAGTTTGTTTGTTGGATTCAGGAGTAAATAATGGGCACCCCCTATTACAAATTTTAATTGATGATGATAATACTTTGACCGTAAATTCGGAATGGGGAACGAATGACCACGAAGATGGTCCTGGTCATGGAACATTGATGGCAGGTGTTTCAGGGTATGGAAATTTGGAAGAGATACTGCTTTCAGATGAGTTGGTAGTTTTATCTCATAGCTTATGTTCGATAAAGATTTTACCAAAACCCAATCAAGAACCAACGCCCAAAGAATTATGGGGAGACATTACTTCAAGGGGTGTTTTTATTTCTGAAATCCAAAATCCTGAAGAAAATTTAATCTATTGTTTATCGATTACTTCCAAAGAAGACGCAAATGAAGGGAGGCCTTCCTCTTGGTCTGGAGCCATTGATAATTTGACATATGGAGAAGGAGAGAATCAACGTTTAATAATTGTTTCTGCCGGGAATCTATCAGTCAAAGAGGCAATAAATTATCCGGAAATAAATTATGTCTCCTCAATTCAAAACCCATCCCAGGCATGGAACGCATTGGTGGTTGGTGCCTATACGGAGAAAACTCAAGTTAATAATCCCGAATTTGAAAACTATTCTTTAGTAGCTCAGAAGGGAGAATTATCACCCTTTAGTTCTACTTCCAATGTTTGGGGAAATAAATGGCCGGTAAAACCTGATGTCGTTTTTGAAGGAGGAAATCTTTTAAAATCACCTACAGGCGAAATTTCAAGACACGAAGATTTAGAACCTTTATCGACTTCGAAAGCCACTCTAATAAGACATTTTGACACCATAAATGCAACCAGTGCAGCAGCTGCCAAAGCCTCTTGGTTTGCTGCAAAAATAGCTTACGAATATCCTGAGGCCTGGCCGGAAACAATACGAGGTTTGATAGTTCATTCTGCTCGTTGGCAAGAAGAAATGCTGAGGCAAATGGAGGTTGATAGGAATAGAAAAACCACCTATAAAGCTTTGATTCGAACCTTCGGTTATGGAGTTCCTGATTTAGAAACTGCCATATACAGTAGAGAAAGTGCATTTACTTTTATAGCTCAAGAAACCATACAACCTTTTGGTTTTAAAGAAAGAAGCAAAAGTAAAGTTGAAACTAATGAAATGCATTTCTATGAACTGCCTTGGCCTAAGGAATTACTTTTAGATTTAGGAGAAACCCCAGTAAACTTACGAATTACCCTTTCTTATTTTATAGAACCTGGACCAGGAGAAATAGGTTGGCAAGATAAATATCGATATCCTTCACATGGTTTGCGATTCGATTTGATCAATGTGGGTGAAACATTAGAAGATTTTCAAAAAAGAGTGAATAAAGAAGCTTGGGAAGAAGGAGAAAGATTTAAAGGGAATTCGGGTAGTAGTCGTTGGAAATTGGGTTCTAAAAATAGAGATACGGGTTCTATTCATTCTGATTTTTGGGAAGGAACAGCTGCAGATTTGGCGGATTGTAACCAAATAGCTATTTTTCCAGTCATTGGTTGGTGGCGAGAGAGAAAACATTTAGGTAAAGTAACCAACCAAACAAGATATTCCTTAATTATTTCATTAGAAACTCCTTTGGAGGATGTAGAATTATATTCGACGGTAAAGACGATGATTAAAATTCCTTTAGAAACAGTAATTCGAACCTGATAAAGATTCTTTAACATCGAAACATATTTAGCAAAAAAGGGAGTATCCCAAATCCTGGCTTCTAATTATGGTCATTATTTCTACTTCCTCTGCAGTAATGCGATAATAAATACTATTGGAATCACAAACAGAACGCCGATATCCTGCTTTAATATAGTCAACCGCTTCAAAAGCATATGGATTCTTCGCAATGGTATCGAAGTAATCAAACAGTCTATTATAATACTTCTCGGCTTGGTTTAGTCCAAATTGCTTTACCCCATATTGGAAAATCCGAATAATATCCTCTTCTGCAACACGGCTTATTTTATAGTTATTCATTCAAGGCTGTTCTTTGCTTTGGCCAAAATCTCGGCTTTACTCCTTTCCGTAAAACCACTTTCTTCTGCCTTTTCTATCCTATGCCGAATCCAATTGATATGAGTTTGCGTATTCCTAGCTTGCCGGATGAGATCATTGACCAGTTCACTTTTACTGGAATATTCCTTAT
>JAJYSI010000374.1 GCA_021793635.1 Bacteroidota bacterium | reverse complement strand
TCATCGATAAATAAAGTCCCTCCTAATGCTTTTCTAATTATCTCGTCTGTCTTTGAATTTGTCTGACCCTGGTATCCTGCAACTAATCCTGAGCGGTCAACTTCAACTAAATGCCCCTTTTCAAGTATCCCCATCTCTTTATATATTTTACTTAACAAACGCGCAATTGTAGTTTTCCCTGTCCCGGGATTTCCTATAAAAACTGAGTGCAAGTTTTTGGGAATAACTTTTAATCCTCGCTGCTTTCTGAGTTTTGCAACTTTCAAGCTGCTTACAAGCTTATTTACTGAGCCTTTTACGGAATCAAGCCCTATTAAATTATTTAACTCGTTTAAATATTTAATAAGAAGCTCCGGATCTCCTTCAACTTTCACCGCTTCTTTCTCCTTTTTTTGTGAAATTAGATCCCGGATGTCTTCGAGCAAAATATATTTTAACACTTCTTCATGACGTTCTTCTGCTATAATGTCAGCAACTCTAAGTAATTGGTTCTTCACTGCCCCTTCAACAAGATCGCGAACAAGCCTGCCGTTGCCGAATGTTTTATTTCGGTTCCTGTAAATTGTATTGAAATATTTTTTCAATGGTTCTTTTGCATCTTCGTCAAGATAATGACCTTTGCTCTCTAATAGTTTCTGCGTAATTTGGATTAGTTCATCCGGAGAATAGTCCTCAAAGGTAAACTTTTTAGTAAAGCGCGATTGAAGACCCGGATTGCTATTTAAAAAGTCATTCATTTCCTCTGTGTACCCTGCGGCGATAACGATAAACTTACCTCTGTCATCTTCCATTCTTTTTAGTAAAGTATCTATTGCTTCCTTGCCAAAGTCGGAGCTGCTGTCTCCTTTTTTAATCAAAGAATAAGCTTCGTCAATAAACAGTGTCCCTCCGATTGCCTTGTCAATAGCTTCCTTTGTCTTTTCTGCTGTTTGACCTACAAAACTTGCAACTAATCCCTGTCTGTCAATTTCTACGAGATGTCCCTTAGGCAAAATTCCTAAAGAAGAATAAATCTCACTGAATAACCTCGCTACTGTTGTTTTACCAGTTCCCGGATTTCCTAGAAATACTAAATGCGAGGAAAATTTATCTTGAATATTTTCTCCCTGTTCGGTATAAAATCTTGCCAACTTTATAATTTCATTAATTTCTTTCTTAACACTTTCAAGTCCTGTTAAATTATTAAGCTTGTTCATCGCACTAGCTAAAGCTTCTTCGTCGATGCCGATCTTTACTTCCTTAGAAATAGAGCTTCCTAAAATGGCAAGAATATCTTCGGGGCAAATAGTAATCATTGTCTCTTTAGTTCGCTCCGCATAATCGATTTTTAATACCCGCTTACTTAGATGTAGCTTTGCTTCGTTAAAATAATTCCGGGCAAGTCGTGCATTACCAAAGGTTTTATCTCGCTTTCTATATAAATTAGTGAATTCTTTTTTTAGTAGCTCAATCGCTTCCGGTTTGATATTGTATTCTTCACGTGAAGCAATAAGGTTAAAAATTTCTAACAGTTCATCGGGGGAATAATCTTCAAAATTAAATATGTGGGTGAAACGCGATTTTAATCCCGGGTTTGAATTAATAAAAGAATTCATCTCCTCCGGATAACCAGCTATAATAACAACAAACTCGTTGTTGGAATCTTCCATCCTTTTTAATAGAACATCAGTAGCTTCCTGACCAAAGTCCTGCATATTGCCCGCTTTCTTCAGTGTATAAGCCTCATCAATAAATAGTAGTCCCCCGATGGCTTCGCTAATAACCTTCTGTGTTTTCTGTGCTGTCTCTCCGATATATTGTCCTACAAGTCCGGAGCGATCGACTTCAATTACATGACCGTTTTTCAAAAGTCCCATTGCCTGAAAAATTTTCCCGAGTAATCGTGCTATTGTTGTTTTACCTGTTCCCGGGTTTCCAAGAAATACTGAGTGCATAGAAAGATTTTCTTGCGTCTTTAATCCCAGTTTTTTTCTTTCATTGATGTACTTCAGATAATCAACAAAATCCCGCATCGATTGCTTTACACCTTGAAGTCCAACAAATGAATCAAGATTTTCTAAAAGTTCTTCAATGGATTTTGTTTCCTGAGGTTTTAATGATGAAGCTTCCACTTCTGCAGGCTGATTTATTGATGGCTTTTCCGGTTCTTCAGATTGATTCAATCCTACTTCCGTCTGTTCAAAATTAAATATATCCGAATCACCAATTAAAAACCATCTTGTACAAATGAGAAAATTGTCAATAAAAATTTCAACTCTACCCTGACCCATATTCCAGAAGCCTAGAGTATCTGCTCCCCAGCTTTGAACAAACTCGACAATCTTCCAATCTTTTTCAATTTTCATATTGAAGTTATATCTACCGACTTCAATATTATTTAATATCCAAACGGCAGTTCCTTCAAATTCCATTTTCCTGTTCTTGTGAAATGGGTTATCAATTACAACTTCAACTCCGATATATCTTATCGTCTCTTGGCAAAATTGAAGATGATAAGTTCTTCTACCGGAACGCAAATTTTCCATTAAATCATAAGTCTTAGCATGATAGACGTGGAAGAATTTATTTTCAAAAGCAATAAAATCAGTACGCTTATCTTGAATTAAAGACTCACCTTGTATGGTAATCTGTTCATTAGGATAATATTTAATAATTTGTTGGTAAATATTTATGAAGCGGCTATCATCCTTAAATTCTCCCTTTATTACTTCGGCTTTTTCTAAAGCAAGCCGGGTTTGATAAATACCAAGTAAGGATTCAAGTTCAAGAAGATGGGCTTCATGATGATCTTTAATAAATGAAGGTGTGTCTAATGTATTTTTTGCAGCCCATAACGAAAACCAAAATTCCTTTTGCTTACAAGCTTCTTGGCCTTCCGGTAGCATTGAACTTTTTTTATTAAACATTCCGTTAAGAAAACTTGCGTCATAACCTAAAGCTTTTCTAAACCAATCTCTAACTTGTAAGAATTTTGGATTTAAGGCTTTGTCAATTGTGACTGCTTTTTCAATTTCTTCCAATCCCTCAAAAAATCTACCGAGTCCACCAAGAGCTCGCGCTTTATTCAAATGCGCCCATGTTAATAAGTCGGGCTTTTTTGTAATAGCCCAATCAAGGTCGGTAATAGCGCCTTCAAATATACCCATTCGCATTAAAAGGAATCCGCGGTACAAACGGGAGTTTACATCGTTTTCTGAAACTTGCACGGCTAAGTTTGCAAGCTCCAAAGCCTGTGCAGGATATCCGTTTTCAAGCATTGCCCATGCAAGGCATGAAGCTGCATTGTAATCGTATTGTCTTTCATCATATACTGTTTTAGCAGCTACAAGCGCCATGCGGTAACGTCCTTGCCGCAAATGCTCGTATGCTGTTTGAAGCAGTTCATCTAATTCATCGGAAGTCAATTAAGAATATCTCCTGGTTGAATTTCTCTAAAATCTCTTAGATACATATGTAATATAGTAAAATATCGGAAAGTTTTTAAAGCATCCCGGAGAATTCTTTAGACTACACTGTAACTCAAACAGGAGCATTCAAATTTCTATTATTAAATTCAAATAACACATGCATTTACCAATATTCCAGAAGAATATCTTTGCACAAGATAAGCTATATAACTCCAGTTATAAAATTTATCCAACGTGGTTAGTACAAAACAAAAAAATATTTTGGAGATTTTTTCTTATTAAATATGTTGGTAATAGGTAAGATAATTTGTTTTTAGCCAAGGCTTGTCATTGTATATTGCTAATGATAAGCCTTGGTTTACTAACTATACTTTTCTTCGATGCTTTTAACAGCCTTCTTTAATAGTTGCTTGTTTGCCGCCTTTTGATTTTTCCAACAATTGATTTGCGGAAATTTTCTCGCCTGAGAGTTTGCTTCTTAATTCCATAAGAGTATTAATATCTTTATCGCTCAGTTGAGAGGTTATTGTTATTCCAAGTGGGTCTATTAAATATTCTTTTATTGCCGGAAATCCGCCCTTAATTGCAAATGCCCTGGCATCTTTTACCTTTCTTAAAAGTGCAACTGCTTCCTGAGCATCCTTGGTGT
>JAJYSI010000373.1 GCA_021793635.1 Bacteroidota bacterium | reverse complement strand
TCAATCCGGAGAAACTCTCTTAATTGATTGCTCTTTAATAATGATAAATTTGGTGTCACCTTTTTTCCTATAATTTTCAACAAATATAATCATTATTTTATTTATTTCCTATGTTAGTGCCATTACCGTTTGCGGGGAGAAATCCCATTTTAGAAAGTTTTGAGACTTCTCTTTACGTTCGAGACTAAATAGGAGATTTCTGCAAAGCTCTCGCCAGGCAGTTTGGAAAAATAGGGTGATGGAATAGAGTAATCTTTTCCATTATTCCAAAATTCCATTACTCCAGAGGGAAATCATGCGTAAGATGGCTTAAATATTAAAAGAAGTTATATACCTGACTCCTAAAACCGACTTCACTAAGAAACTTATCCCCACCTATTAAAGTGTTATGAATTCCAACAATTTTACAAACCTTTTCCCATCAATGAGAATGATAATAAAACTCTATTCTCATTGATGGTTATTAGACAATCATTTTCTAATACTTATGAATTCTTTTTGATGTCATTTACGGCATATTCTTTGTTTATGCAGGGTTACATTTAGAAAAACGATTTCCAGACGTATATAAATATTTTGTGACAAAATATAATAATAAGTAATAGCGAGAGGTAATGATGAAAAACGTAATTCTATATTTGCTTTTTGTTGTAACGATTGTTGCATTGTTCGGGTTTGCGTTCACTATATAAAAATAATAGAAAAAAAATACAGAAAAATTAAGCAGGCAATTATGTTGGTCTTCAGTTCAAAATTAGTAAGTAAAAATAAAAAATCCCAATCTAAATATGGACAAGTAAATTTTAATGGTGTTCTGACTTTACTAATTCTTTCCTTATTATTTTTATTAACGGTAAATAAGCTTAGCGCACAAACAAATGACGATTGCCTCACTTGTCATAGTGACAGTACGTTAACAATGAAGAAGCATGGGAAAATAGTTTCACTTTTTGTTGATGCAAAGGTTTTAGCACATTCGGCGCATCAAAAGCTGCAATGTATTTCGTGCCATGTTGGTTTTAATCCCGATAACGATCCTCATAAAAAAGATATTGAACCTATAGATTGCAAATCGTGTCATAAAGACGCCGCAGTATTACACCCTTTCCATCCGCAAATGATGCGAGCGAGCGGTCTGAGTGATAAACCGGATTTAAATTGCAAAGGCTGTCATGGCACTCATGATATTATTTCGCCAAAAGTTCCGGGTTCGAAATTTTATATCAGTAACATGGTTGAGGCTTGCGGCAACTGTCATCAGGTTCAGAAAAAAGAATTCTTAAGATCTGATCATGCACAGGGGCTTGCAGAAAAAGTCAAAGGCTCTCCTAATTGTTATTCATGCCATAGGTTTGCTATTACATCATATTCCTATAAGGATACTGTTACTTTAAAAATTGCACAGGAAAAACTTTGCTTATCATGCCATCAAAATAATGCAGAGATAAGAGAACGAACATCTCCATCGGCAGGATTTATTACCGCCTATGAAACTCGTGTTCATGGAAAAGCTCTTTCATCTGGTAATGGGAAAGCAGCAACATGCATTGATTGCCACACGGCTCATCAAATGAAAGCAGGAAGCGACCCTACTTCTTCGGTGAACAAATTTAACATTCCAAACACCTGTGCAAAATGCCACGGCAAAATAGCAGACGAGTATAAACAAAGTATTCATGGTATAGCGGTATTGAAACAAGGCAGAAGAGATGCTCCGGTTTGCACGGACTGCCACGGAATGCATAATATTTTAAATCCTAAAGACCCAAATGCGCCGACTTCGTTTGCAAATTTATCAACTCAGGTTTGTTCTCCTTGCCATAGTTCGGTTAAATTGTCTGAAAAATACGGTTTGAATCCGAATCGTTTATCAACATTTAAGGACAGCTATCATGGCTTAGCACTTGAAGGCGGTGCTACAACAGTTGCAAATTGTGCAAGTTGCCACAGCGCACATAACATTAAGCCGTCAACCGATCCTACTTCTACGGTTTATAAAGGAAATTTATCAAAAACTTGCGGTAAATGTCATCCGGGCGCAAATGAAAAGTTTGCAATGGGAAAAATCCACGTGACAACGGCAGACGAAAAGTCCGAGCCAATCTTATACTGGATTGCAACACTTTATATAATAATGATTATCTCGGTTATCGGCGGAATGTTCCTTCACAACATACTTGATTTCTTAAAGAAAGCAAAAATTAAGAAACTTAAACAGCAAGGATATATTAAGAATGAAATCCATGGTCATTCGTTATATTTAAGAATGTCCGTTAATGAAAGGCTTCAACATATATTCTTAACGGTAAGCTTTATTACTCTTGTTATAACAGGATTTATGCTTCACTTCCCAAATGCCTGGTGGGTTATTCATATTAGAGATATTAGCACAAAGGCCTTCATTTACAGAAGTAATTTACATAGAATTGCCGCTGTTATATTGGTAGCAACCAGCTTGTATCACATTTTTTACCTATCGTTTACAGTTAGAGGGAAACAGCTTTTTAAGGATATGCTCCCGAAGCGAAAAGATTTATCGGATGCAATAGGAGTAGCATTATTTAATATTGGTATTTCAAAAAACAAACCGCTTCTTGATAGATTTAGTTATGTTGAGAAAGCAGAATACTGGGCTTTGGTTTGGGGTACAATTGTTATGTCTATTACCGGAACTATTATGTGGTTCGATAATACATTTATTGGGCTTATAACAAAATCTGGATGGGATATTGCCAGAACAATTCATTACTATGAAGCATGGCTTGCATTCCTTGCAATAGTGGTTTGGCATTTTTACTTCACCATTTTTAATCCGGATATTTATCCAATGAATACCTCATGGATTACAGGAAAAATTTCGGAAGAAGAATTGGCGGATGAACATCCTGCTGAACTTGAAAGAATTAAGATAGAGCAATTTGAAGCTGAAAAAGCAAAATCAGAGGATGAAAATATAGATTCATCCGGTAAAGTTTAACAATAATAATCAGCCGAATTCTTATGAAGCTAAATCTTAAGAGAAAAAAACTTCCTCAATCATTTTACAATCCGATCACGCTTTTTGGCGCGGGTTTATCTATGCTCAGCTTCGGCTTAATATTATTCCTAGCTGTGCTTGAAGCCTTTAGCTCGGATAATAAACCCTATGCCGGAATATTGACTTTCATAGTACTCCCGGGGTTTTTGATTATGGGTCTTCTAATTATTGCATATGGAATAATTAGAGAGCATAGACGGGAGCAGCATGGAAAGTTTCGGGATAAACTTCCCATAATCGATTTAAACGACAATAAACATAAAAGAGCTTTTTTAATTTTTTCCTTCGGAACTATTCTTTTAATTGCGTTTACCGCCTTCGGAAGTTTTAAAGCTTATGAATACACAGAATCGGATGCATTCTGTGGAACCATTTGCCACAAAGTTATGGAGCCGGAATACACAGCTTATAAATACTCTCCTCACTCAAGAGTGGGATGCATAAAATGCCACATTGGCCCTGGCGCCGGTTGGTTTGTGAAATCAAAAATATCAGGGAGTTACCAGGTTTATTCTGTTCTGTTTAATAAATTTCCGCGCCCGATTGAAGCGCCGATAAGCAACTTACGCCCTGCAAAAGAAACATGTGAACAATGCCACTGGCCAAAAGTATTTTATGGCGAAAAAGAAATTACAAATACATATTATTTGTCTGACGAAAATAATACTAAGATGACACTTTCCATGCTTATCAAAATTGGCGGCGGCAACCAGGAAACGGGTGTTACATCAGGAATTCATTGGCACATGAATATTTCAAATCAAATTACTTATCTTGCTATTGACCGTGAGCGGCAGATAATTCCTTGGGTTAAAGCCAAATCTATGATAACAGGAAAAGAAACAATCTATCGCAGTACAAGTGTTCATGTTACTACGGAAGAATTAAAAAACGGAGATTACCGGACAATGGATTGTATTGATTGCCATAACAGGGCAACGCATATTTATAATCCTCCTTCAACCTCTGTAAATCATGTTATGGCTGCCGGATGGGTTGACCCGAGTTTGCCTTATATAAAA
>JAJYSI010000372.1 GCA_021793635.1 Bacteroidota bacterium | reverse complement strand
AAAATTTTAAGTAAGGAAAAAAATCCCTTTTTCAAACATGCCGAGGCGGAATATTTTCTTGCTGAAAGAAACGGTGAATTGGTAGGTAGAATCGCAGCTATTAAAAATGATTTGCACAACAAATATCATAATGATAAGGTTGGATTCTTTGGTTTCTTTGAATGTATCAACGATCAGGGGGTTGCAAATAAATTATTTGACACTGCCAAAGAATGGTTAAAAAGCAAGGGGCTTGATTCAATGCGAGGACCTGCTAATCCTTCTAGTAATGACGAATATGCAATGCTGTTAGAGGGCTTTGATGATCCGCCAAGAATACTAATGACTTACAATCCGAAATATTATTTGGACCTTTGCGACAACTATGGTCTTGTCAAAGCGAAAGATTTATACGCTTACAAACTTGAAAACAAAAAAGTAGTTGGCTCGGATAAAATTAAGCGTGTTGCAGAGATTGCTCAAAAAAGATCCGGAATAAAAATTACTCAACTTAATATGAAAGATTTTAAGAACGAAGTTGAGAAAGTAAAAATTGTATATAATAAAGCCTGGGCGCCAAACTGGGGCTTTGTACCAATGACCGATGACGAGCTTGATGCAATGGCAAAGGACTTAAAACCCCTTGTTGAGCCTTCTCTTGTATTGTTCGGAGAAATTGACGATAAATTAGTAGGATTCGCGTTAGTGCTTCCTGACTACAATTATATATTCAAGCAGATTAACGGAAAGCTTTTCCCCTTTGGAATTATCAAACTATTTACCGAAAAGAAAAAAATCAAGTGGAGCAGAGTTATCACTCTTGGGTTGATTCCCGAATATCAAAAGAAGGGACTGGATGCCGTATTTTATTGGGAAATAGTAAACCGGGCACATAACATCGGAATTGATTTAGGCGAAGCAAGCTGGATACTTGAAGATAACGAAATGATGACTCGAGGGGCAAAGGCAATGAACGGGGATCTTTATAAGAAGTACCGGATTTACGAAAAGAAAATATAATCTTTTGAAAAAAGCCTCGAATGAGGCTTTTTTTATGATTAGAATTTTAACAAAATATTTTATCATAAGCGCTGAAGGACAATACGTTAAAAGCCATAATTAGGAAATTAAGGCGCTAGATTAAGCGCTGCATCATATTTTGCCGTATGAGACGGATCTATGCGTTTTAGGATTGTATAAATATTACTGTCCGGGTAACCTTTAAGATAATCAACAATCTCACCACTGCGGGCGTCAAAAAAAGTTTTAATAAGAATGCTTAGAAAATCAATTTTATCCCGCATAGAGTATATCGTGTTAATCAGATAAACAATTTTTTGCTGTCCGACCTTAGGATTAATAGGAAAGATATCGATGCCATAATAGTATTGATAGAATGCCTGCCGGAAGGGTCTGTATTTGTCATTTAATAGATCCTCCACTAAAGCTTGTCTGCTATAGGAGCCACTGGTTCTTACCCAACCCTTAGTTGAAGAGGATGTTGTAGCAAGGTTAACAATATTTATAGCTTTATTAAAAAATGGTGTACCGCCGAATTCATAGTCTGACTCAATATCAAAGCCGATTATCATATATGCATAATAATCAAGAAAGCTTGTTAGAGGATTGAAAGAATTCTGACTTAAGAATAAACCTTGACCTTTTTGGTAACTAAAAACCCACATCGGGTCGTTTATGCTTAACATCAAAGTGTTTTTCTCTGACCTGTATACCGGGCGCTGGCTTGATACTATTACTTGAGCGGAATAATTAAAATCTGTCGTACCTGTCAGAAATAAAATAGTAAGGGAACAATTTATTTTTTCACCCTGCCAGTCTTGGGAGGTAAACCGGGTTTTATTTAAGTAATCAGATATTGTATTTCCGAAATCAGACAGCAAATCACGGCTTGCATTGGTAAGGTTATCCATGTTAACAGTTACTTTACAATTTAGTTCTTGCGAGTAAGAAACCGCAGTTAAAATTAAAAAGATGACAATTATTTTTTTCATTATATTCTCTTAATGCCAAAATTAATATTGATTTAATATATGAATTTAGGTATAATTTAACAACAAATTTTGGGGTACCTGGAAATTGCGTAGTATATTAATAATTTCAATAACATTTTTGTTCAATTGCATTTACTTCCCTCAAATAAATCCGGGGGCAAAACAAGTTTCCCTTTCAAATTCAGATGCTGCAACAAACGGCGATGTATTTGCTTTGTTTAATAATCCGGCAGGCTTATCGCAATGTATGCAGCGTGAAGCAGGAGTTTATTACTCCCCTGCTCCATTCGGGTTATTCGAAATGGCAAACGGTTTTGTTGCTTATAACGAGCCTCTTTTCATTGGATCAATTGCTGTGGGAGGTATGACTTACGGCTTTGAACTCTATAGGGAAAACAAATTTTCCATAGGTTATTCTTACAACTATCAAAATAAATTCTTCGTCGGTACAGCAATAAATCTTCAAACCGTATCAATAAAAAACTATGGCTCCGCTTCAACTTTTTATTTAAATATTGGGGGAATTGCTTACCTAAATAATATTTTACGCTGGGGATTTTTTCTCCAGAATGTTAATCGCGCTTCATTTACAAGTGAACAGAATCAAATACCTGTAATATTTAATACCGGCTTTAGTTTTGACGTTACTAATAAATTGACATTTCATATGGCGATGGAGAAAGATTTAATCCAAAATGCCTCAGTCCTATTCGGAGTTGAATACAATTTGATAAAATATTTTTCAGTCCGTACAGGCTTTTCAAATGAACCTTCTAAATTTTCAGCCGGGATTGGTGTGAATTATTCTCTCGTCAGATTTGATTATGCAGTCTTTACCCATCAAGAATTAGGGATGACTCATCAGATCGGTTTAATTTTAAGTTTTGATAAAAATAATCAAAATTCTATAAACGACTAATTTTCAAAATATTATTTGCTCATGCGGTTTAGAAAACTTAAAGCAATATTATTAATAATTTTTTCATTTTCCTTTAATATTAATGGACAAATTGATTCTGCCGATTATAATTTTGAAGACGTTATTGACGACTATGTGAAGGGAACTAGCGAACAGAGTGATCCTACTCCCTCGATTGATTTTTTTGAAAACTTAATTAACAATCCCATCAACCTTAATACAGCCGGAATTTCCGACCTTCAATCTATTCCTTATATGGACTTGCCGACAGCAGAAACTATTATTAAGCAACGTGAAACATACGGGCTATTTTTTTCAAAAACCGAACTTTACTTTATTAAGGGTATTCCTTCCGATTTAATAGACAAAATTTTGCCCTTCATCAAAGTTGAGATTAAGAATAAAGCAAGTAAAAAAACTAATACTCAAGGAAATATTTCTCTTTCGAAAACGGGGATTATGAAAGTAAATCTTAAAAGCAGAATAGTGGAAGACTTGCAGCCAAGAAAAGGATTCATAGAAAATAAATTTGCAGGCTCCCCTTACCATATCTATAACAAACTGAAACTATCTTACGGAAGTCATTACCAGGCCGGGATGCTTGTGGAAAAGGATGCGGGGGAAACTTCATTAACTGATTTTTCTTCTTTCTATTTTGAAATTAAAAATTTCAATACTCTTGATTATTTTATTATTGGCGATTACCAAATTCAATTTGGTCATGGGCTTGCAATTTGCAGCGGTTACGGCTTATCAAAAGGCACGGAAGCTATTCTCCCGGGAGCAAAGAAAAATTACTCGTCCGTTCCATATACAGGCTCAAATGAAAATAATTTTTTCCGCGGTTTAACGGGGAGTATCTCTATCAAAGGATTTAATTTTACCGGATTTATTTCTAAAAATAGCTTCGATGCAAAAGTAGATTCATTTAATAATTCCATACTTTCTATTCCGTTGGACGGTTTACATAGAACTATAGATGAATTAAACTCGGTCGACAAATCCTCTGAAACTCTTTTAGGTTTTAGTGCAAGTTATAGCTATAAAAATTTATTAACCGGAGGGATTTTATATTATCATTCAAATTTCGCCTATCCGTTTACGCCGTCATCGATTTATAAAAAGAGAGGAAGCAATTTTAATTATTATTCAATTTTTTATGACC
>JAJYSI010000371.1 GCA_021793635.1 Bacteroidota bacterium | reverse complement strand
GATCTGTAGACCTTAAAACAAACCATCCATTATTGTAAAGTCCTCTTCCGTCCAACAATTGCAAATCATTTTTGTCGCTGACAAATTTAATTTCCCGTTTTTTATTACCGGGAGAAACAATTAGTTCTTTACCGATTGCCATCGGAGTAATCTGAATATTGCCGTCCTTATCTTTCATCATGGGACCATTAGCCTGGCGGGGAAAAATTCCCGATTTGCCATCCATTAAATAATGCTCACCGAAATATGCTCCGGGAAAAAGTTCTAAATTAAAACCAACTTTATTAGCCCAGGCATCCGGTAACGGCTTTTCCAGATCGACCGTAACTTTAATGCTTTGACCAATGGCTTCTGTTTTAATAGTATAACTAAAACTCAGGTCAGGATAAATAATTGGGTTAAAACCTATTCGGTCTTTGCTTGAATCCGGATATGAAAGTTTAACTGTTATAATTCCGTCCTTTCTATCAATGTTTCGTTCGCCTACTTTTGGAACGGGCGCCCATTGCCCCGGTGATGGTTCAAGGCGAACATCTCCATTGGCAGCTATTCGAGAACCAAATTGTACTATTGTCAATCCCCCCTGATGACCCTCGGGGTAAAAATCATCAAAAACCATTACATTAAGCCCCTGAAGCTCATAATAACCTTCATCATTAATTTTTAATTTAGAATTGAGTGACTTCGATTGACCTGCTGTGTTTGAGATTGAATTAAAAAGAAGGAACGAAAAAACAATAGAATTAATATTTTTAAACATAAAAACCTCAATTAAGATTAAAGACTAAGCAATAATGAAATACTTAAATTTAAGGAGCTTGAATTATTGTAATTTCAAAAGGTTTTAGCTTCAGAGAAACATTACTAATTACAGGACCCTTAAAGCGAATATAGGATGTATCCTCGGTAACTGACAATTTATCTTTTTGTACCAATTCCTGCCAGCTTGTAGAGGGTACTTTTTTATCGAATCTTAGGGAAACATCAGCATCGGTTTTATTCATATTATAAAGAACATATTGATTAGGACCAAACAAATACATCCCAACGCCCCCGGGGCCTTCGAGCGTTACACCAAGTTCTTTATTGAATACTTGCCGAATATAATTGAGAACTTTATCCGGAAGCCGAAATAAATCATAACTATTATCCGGCATATTTAGAATATAAATATTACCATTTAAATATTTTTCACTCATCAGAACAGCACAGTCATAGTCTTGCCTCACCACTGCAATGTTTCGCACACCTGGCCAGGTAGTTGTTTCAATACGAGGGAATGTGAAAGATTTATCGGATTTGATAAGCTTTTCACGAAAACCTGTTTGTAACCGAAATTCGGAAGAGGAAACAGTTCCTCCATAATCAACAAAATTTAAAGTATTTTTGAACTCAGTATTCTGCAATTTTTGCCAGAGTTTCCAAGTCAAAAAAACATTATGCCCGGCTTTTAAACGTTCCATCATTTCATCGGCAAGTTTTGGATCTTGCAGGGAATTTAATGTGAATATTGCAGATTGGCTTTCCTCGGGGAATTTAGCAACCGGTGTAAGCGGAATCCCAGCCATTCCTAAATATCCGAAAATATTATATTCTCCTACAGAGCCGTAAGGCAAGTAAATAGGGACGCCGCGCGCAGAGCCTTTCAGCATTCCTGCAACTTTATCAAATTCCGGAAGCTTCTCAACAAAGTAAGGATAAACATCACTTGATGGGTTTGTTGGGTAAAGTTGACCTGCGCACCAAAGAATTATCTCCGGTGATTGCGCCAATACAGCCTGATATACCTGCGCATTGTAATCGTTGTACTCTCCTTTCATATCATAATTATCCAACCAGGACCCGATCCACTTGGAGGGATCAACACTTGGATACCACTTCTGGAAAATATATCCGCTATAAATCGGTATATGTTGATCTTGAGTTTTCATATCGCGTGTTTCTATTCCTACCGCCATTTCGTCGAATTGATTAGTTTCATTATAAACATCATAGCCGTTTAATCTGTGGCTTTCGTACCAATTAGGATATTTGATAATTACTTTAACATTAGGATTAACCTGTTTTGCGGGGTCTATAATATATTCTTTTGATTTTTCAAGAAGCAGCTTAGTACGATATTCCGACCAACTTTGATTGCCACGATCTGCTATGCTTTGGGGATCAGTGGCATTTGTGAAAAGCCAGTCATCAAGGATGATTTTATTAAATACTTGAGCAAGTGCCTGCATACGTTTCTTGAGAGAAGCAAGATCATCCGGATTATTGTAAGTAGAAGGGCCTCCACGCGGAGAGACCGGGACCATTGCTCCATCGGCTTCAATTCCCATGGCACGGAAGCGGGCAGCTATTTTCTTTAAAAGCGTTACATTTGCCGCATCTCCTTTAATATCGCCTGTGAGGTACACTTTTTCAGGCTTTATTGGCGCAAAATACTCCATAGTTTTCCGGAACTGTGTAGAATCCGAAAGAAGATGTTCGACATCATAATCCGTAAAAAAAATCGCATACTTCAAATGAGCCCACCCCGTTTTCATACTTGAGCCTTCAATTTTAATTTGACCTGATGATGGATTTATATTTAGCAGAATCATAAATGCCAAAGATGTACAAAATAAGACAATACGGTTTTGAGTGAGATTCTTCATTGTTGCTCCTATTGATTATTTATTTGAAACAAAGTTCTTAAATCATTATAAAAGTATGCTTGTGCATTTCTTAATTTTTCGGCAGAGATGGAATCGAAACTTGAAATACTTCTAAATTTCTAATTCCTTGACATTACTTAAGGATGTCAATCCTGACAATGGAAGAAGAGTCTTGAAACACGATGGAGAACAACTTACATTGCATCTTGCCAAAGAAATTAGAGTGACAAACTAAATGCCAAATTGAGTAGTAATTTTATTTCTAAAATGAAGGTAATCACTGATGAATGGGAATTTTATTTTATCAAATTGTTAAAACGTTATTGATTCGATAAAGAAAAATTTATTTGAAGCCCAATTCTTTGCACATTCTGTAAAAGTTAGATGGTGCAATTCCTAATTTTTCAGCTGCGCTTGAATCTGAGCTTGAAATGCTTCTTACATAAGCTAAATATTTTTTACGGAAGATTCTTTCCATTTCCTTAAGCTGAAGGACTTGCCCCTGATACATATCATCAAAATTCGTTTCTTCTTTAATTACAACATGATTTCTAAGGATCATCGGATCGCTAATATCTTTGGACCTAATGACTCCGTTACAATTTAGGATCAATCTTTGGACAACATTTCTTAACTCGCGTACATTTCCGGGCCATTTATAATTTAATAGAATTTCTTTAGCTTTTTCTTCAACCATTGGAATTTCAATATCCATATCTTGGCTAAAATATTTTAGAAAATGATCGAAGAGTAATATTATATCGTCACCTCTTTGTTTTAAAGGGACTATATCAAGCGGGACAACGTTTAATCTATAATAGAGGTCTTCACGAAACCGATTATTATTAACCTCATTAGCCAGGTTTTTATTGGTAGCTGCAATTATTCTAACATTAACGGAAACCTTTTCAGTTCTGCCGATTTTTTCAATTTCACCCTCTTGTATAACCCGCAGAAGTTTCACTTGAGCGGAAAGAGGAAGTTCAGCTACTTCATCTAAAAATATTGTACCATTATGTGCAATTTCAAATAGTCCCTGTTTAGTTGTGTTTGCTCCGGTAAAGGCTCCTTTTTGATAGCCAAAAAGTTCGCTCTCAATTAAATCGGCGGGTATGCTTCCGCAATTAATCGGAACAAAATTTTCATATTTCCTTTTACTTTTTAGATAAATATTCCAGGCTACTAACTCTTTGCCGGTACCGGATGGTCCGCTGATAATTATATTTGCATCGCTTTTAGCATAACGTTCAATGCTTTCTTTAAGCTGAACGATTGGCTTAGACTCTCCGATAATTTTTTTCGTTTCGAGAAGGCTTGTTATATTTTGCTTAAGTTTTTTATCCGATTTTAGTTTATGCTTTTCTAATTTCTTTTTTTCGTAGGCGTTAAAAATACTAAGTATAAAATCTGTAGGCTGATATATATAATCT
>JAJYSI010000370.1 GCA_021793635.1 Bacteroidota bacterium | reverse complement strand
CTGGTGGTGCAGTATCTGGTCCTTTCAATTACAAAGAGTTTACTTCTGTGGTATTTTAATGATTGGCTGCCAAGTTTTCTGTTCAGCAGAAAATCATTTAAGGAATTATTTTCATTCGGTTCAAAATTACTGGCGTCGTCGATAATATATTCTATGTTTAATAACATATATCAGTTGTTAATTGGGAAATACTATGACGTCAGCAGTGTGGGCTTTTATACACAAGCAAACAGACTGCAAACGATACCTTCGAGTAACATAAATGCTGTCTTTCAGAATGTTACTTATCCGGTGCTTGCGGAACTTCAGTATGATAACATAGTTCTCAAGTCTGTTTACAGAAGAGTATTAAAACAAATTGTATATATAAATTTTCCGATACTGCTGCTATTAGGAGCCACAGCGGAATCCCTTATTGAAGTTTTACTCACGAAAAAATGGCTGCCTGCTGCGCCGCTTCTTACCATATTATGTTTTGCAGGATTGCTTCTGCCTTTGCATACGTTGAACCTTAACATTCTTAAAATTAAAGGCAGGTCAGACATTTTTTTATACCTGGAGATAATTAAAGACGTGCTAATAATATTTATTCTTTATATAACTGTTGGATTAAGTGTTAAACTTATGGTTTTGGGGCAAGTAATATTTTCTTTGCTGGCGCTATTCCTGCATGCATACTTTGGAGGAAAACTGATTAACTATTCTCTGAAAGAACAAATAATGGATTTAAGTCCTTACCTGTTCTTGTCATTAACACTAAGCTTTATTGTTTATCTTTTTTCTTATCTGATATACAACAAATACATACTGCTTTCAACACAAATTATTACCTTTTTAAGTTTTTACATTCTGCTGTCCATCATCTTTAAGTTTAATGAATTTAATGAGATAAGAAAGATTGTTAACCAAAAGTTGCTAGCGGATTGAATAATGGATAATTCAATTTATATAACCAGACCGAATCTCCCTTCATTGCAGAAATTGCAGCCGTATCTGGAAGAAATTTGGAGGAACCGGATTCTAACAAATAACGGTCCGCTTCATCAGAAATTTGAACGTAAACTGGCGGATTATTTAGAAGTTGAACAAGTAAACCTGTTTGCAAATGCAACCTTGGCTTTAATAGTTGGTTTACAAGCCTTAAGAATAACAGGCGAGGTAATAACGACTCCATTTAGTTTCGTAGCAACTACTCACTCTCTCAAATGGAACGGAATTACTCCGGTATTTTGCGATATTGAAGAGAAGACTTTGAACATTGAACCGGATAAAATTGAAGCGCTTATTTCTCCAAATACTACTGCAATAGTCCCCGTTCATGTTTACGGACATCCGGCAGACACAGAAAAGATTCAAGCAATAGCAGATAAATACGGGCTAAAGGTTATCTATGATGCCGCACATGCCTTCGGAGTTAGACTAGCGGCTAAAAATCTTCTGCTTGAAGGCGATATGTCAGTCTTAAGCTTTCACGGTACAAAATTATTCAACACCTTTGAAGGCGGTGCAATAATTACAAAAGATGAAAAGCTTAAAAAGCGAATTGACTTTCTTAAGAACTTTGGCTTTGCTGATGAAGTTACCATTATTGCACCCGGTATAAATGCTAAGATGAATGAATTCCAAAGTGCAATTGGATTACTAAGTTTAGAGATAGTTGATGAAGAAATTAATAACCGAAAGAAGGTTACTGAAGCATATTTAGAGCAGTTTGCAGATATTAAAGGCATCAGATTTTTCAATCACTTTAACGGGTTTGATTACAACTACGCTTATTTTCCGATACTAATCGATGAATCGAAATTTGGTGTCAGCCGCGACGCTATTTATCATGAGTTACGGAAGAGCAATATCTTTTCAAGAAGATATTTTTATCCGTTGATAAGTAATATACCTTCATATAGAAGCCTTCCATCTTCCTCAAGACAAAACCTGCCGGTTGCAAATAAGTTGGCAGATGAGGTGTTATGCTTGCCGCTTTATGGAAAATTACCCCGCATGGATGTAAACAGAATTGTAGCAATAATAAAAAATCTTAAACGTTAGAAGCAAAATATGGTTCATAATAATAACGAAGTTTTAGCCTACTGGAATCAGGAAAATATTGAGTCAATGTACGATAAGTTTTTAATCAATCAGGAAATTGATCTGATAAAAAAGTTTATCCCGGTTGGGGCTAAAATATTAGATGCAGGCTGCGGAGAAGGTGAAGGAACGCTTGCGTATGCGTCGATAAAAGGCTCTTCGGTTCATGCTGCTGATTTTTCCGATATGAGAATTAATAAAGCAAAAGAAAGACTTGGCAAAATAAATAATGTTAGGATTAATAAGATCGATTTTCTCGGCAGCTATGAATTGGATTATAATTACGATGTGATTATATCCCAAAGGTTCTTAATAAACTTAATGGAATGGGATTTACAGAAAAAAGTTATTAGGGATTTGTCGGGCAGATTAAAAGTCAATGGTTTGCTGCTTCTTCTTGAAGGCAGTAACAACGGTGTTGAAAGACTGAATAATTTCCGGGCGCTATTCAATTTGCCGCCGATACCGGTAAAATGGCATAACTTGTTTTTTGAAGATACAAAGTTGGAGAAATATTTAACTGATCTCGGACTAGGACTAACAGCTAAAGAAGGATTAAGCGAATATTTCCTATTGACACGTGGGTTAAGACCTTATTTTGAAAAGGAATTGAACTGGGATTCTAAATTTAATAGCATTTCAGCTTCAGACGAACTAAAATTGCTGCTTTCCTTAGGAGATAAATATTCCAGATTAAAATTGTGGGTGGCTAAAAGATTATGATGGTAAGCGTAAACATGCTTGCTTACAACCACGGTAAATATATTGGGCAGGCAATAGACAGCATCCTTATGCAGAAGACTAATTTTGATTATGAAATTATTATTGGAGAGGATTGCTCTAAAGATGAAACGCGAAAAATAGTTTTGGACTATCAGGAAAAGTATCCTGATAAAATAAGGTTGTTACTTCATAAAAGTAACGTTGGAATGATGCAAAACTTTACTGATACCATCAAGATGTGCATAGGGAAATACATTGCGTTACTGGAAGGAGACGATTTCTGGTCAGATCCATATAAACTTCAAATGCAAGTAGAATTTTTGGAAAAGCATGACGAATTCGGATTAGTTCATACCGATGCAGATGTATTGTTTGAAAAAACCGGAAACATAATTAAGAGATACAACTTTGCAAAAGAATGGTATATTCCCGAAGGATACATATTCGATGAACTTCTACCTCGGATGTTTATTAAGACTTTAACGGTGATGTTTAGGAGCGCTTTAACAAAAAAATATCTTGAAGAAGTTGATTCGATTCATTGGACTATCGGTGATCATCCGCTATTTATTTACATTTCAAAATTCAGTAAAGTAAAATACTTTAATTACAGCACGGGTGTATATAGAATCATAAAAAAATCTGCCACCCAGCACACCAGCCTGGAGCAGAAGATAACATTCATGGAGGGGCTGTTAAATATTGAGAAATATTTTGCCGGTAAATTTGGAGCTTCGGATAATACAAAGAGACTGGTGGATATTAATTATCATGAAAGAAATTTACAGATTGCTTTTTATAAATCCGACTTCACACGTGCAAAAGAAAGTTACATGTTCTTAAAAAATCAAAATAAACTTTTACTGAAGTGGCAGCTAATGTATTTCGGTACAGGCATATCGGTAATTAAAGAAATTATCTTAAGAATTTTGCGGCTTAAGAAGAATATAAGGATACTTTTAAATAGGAACTGATTTTGGCTGAAAAGATAAGAGTACTTCACATTATTACTTCCTTCAATCGAGCCGGTGCTGAGAGTGTTGTCATAAATATCTGCAACGGTCTGGACAAAGATTTGTTCAAGCAGAGTATTCTTACATTAAAAGATGAAATAACTGCCGAGAAGAAATTAAATAATAAAACAATAGCTATTTCATCAATAGGCGGTGTACCAATCGAGATAAAAAACAATCTGCCAAGGATTAGGTTATCTTACCTGAGAACACTAATTATAAAGATTAAGGAAATAAAGCCGGACATAATTCACTATCAT
>JAJYSI010000369.1 GCA_021793635.1 Bacteroidota bacterium | reverse complement strand
CCCGGCAAAAGTTTTTACAGGCAGAATGCCTTCAGACGCAGAAGAAGTTATAGAAAAAAAATGTAAAGCCGAAAATTGCAGTTGGTTCCGAATAGAAGACTATATCAATATAAAAGACAGCGCACTTGAGCTTTATACCGAAGAGCTTGAAATTGACGATTGGAGTATGCCGCTTAAAGGTGAGTATCAAAAATATAATGCTGCACTTGCTGCGCTTGTAATTGATAAGACACTATTGAAAGATGATTATAAAACCATCTCAAGAGGAATAAAAAATATTATTAAGAATACAGGGCTTCAAGGACGGTTTGAATATTATTCAACCAAACCGGATGTAATTTTTGATTCCGCACATAACCCCGAAGGGATTGAAAATTTTCTGAAAGAATTTTCTAAAGAAATAAAAAAATATAAAAAGCGGATTTTGCTTTTTGGAGTAATGAGGGATAAGTCAATCAAAGAAATGCTTGCAAATTTAAGCAGCAGCTTTGATGAAATTCATGTAACTCAAATAAATTATGAACGGTCAAGCAAAATAGAAGACTTGCAAAAAATAGCCGGTGAGTTAAACATTCAGGTTATACCGGAATATCATCCGGTAGAGTTTATAAAAAATTTTAAGAGACTAAACTCGTCGGACTGTCTGGTTGTCTTAGGCAGTATGTATCTTCTTGGTGAGATAAAATCTGTGTTACAAAGAAATAATTTTGCTTGACATTTTTTTCAAATAGCCGTATGTTTCATGTGAACCTCATGTTCCAATCAACATTTACTTATTTATTGAGAGTAAAAACTATAACCGCGTAAGTGTATCCGAATAGATGCCTTTGAAAGATTTTAATTCATTTTTTTAATTAATCCTGCAGAAGCAGGTCTATTTATTCATTTATTTATTGGGACTAAACTATGCCAATGGATATCTCCGAGCTCAAATCGAAAAAGATTGTAGAGCTCAACGCTATAGCCAAAGATTTAGGAATAGCAGGCTACAGCGATTTACGTAAGCAAGAACTCATCTTCAAAATTCTGGAAGCCCAGACTGCTAAAGATGGTCTTACTTTTTCAAAAGGTGTTCTGGAAGTTTTACCCGACGGCTACGGATTCCTCCGCTCGTCGGATTATAACTACCTGCCTTCACCTGACGATATTTATGTTTCACCTTCACAAATCAAAAAGTTCAGCTTAAGAACCGGCGACTTTGTAAGCGGTCAGGTTCGTCCGCCGAAAGAAGGCGAAAGATTTTTCGCGCTCTTAAGAGTTGAAGCTGTTAACGGACTTCAGCCTGAAGAAATTCGCGAGAGAACTTTGTTTGATAACCTTGTTCCAGTTTATCCGACAAAGAGAATCAATCTTGAATCAGCTCCGGGCGAATATTCGATGAGAATTATGGATTTGCTTTCGCCGATTGGAAAAGGTCAGAGAGGCTTAATCGTTTCTCCACCTAAGAGCGGCAAGACAATCCTTCTGCAGAAGATTGCAAACTCAATTACAAGAAATCATCCTGAAATAAAATTGATTATTCTTTTAATTGATGAACGCCCTGAAGAAGTTACAGACATGGAACGTTCCGTTAAAGGCGAAGTTATCAGTTCAACATTCGATGAGCCGGCAGAAAGACACGTTCAGGTTGCTGACATGGTTATCGAAAAAGCAAAAAGACTTGTTGAAGCAAAAGAAGATGTTGTAATTCTTCTTGATAGTATCACCCGTCTTGCAAGAGCTCACAACGTAGTTGTTCCTCATAGCGGTAGAATTCTTTCAGGCGGTGTTGACTCAAACGCACTCCACAAACCTAAAAGATTTTTCGGCGCTGCAAGAAATACTGAAGACGGTGGAAGTTTAACAATTATTGCAACAGCTTTAATCGATACCGGCAGCAGAATGGACGACGTTATTTTTGAAGAGTTCAAAGGAACCGGTAATATGGAATTGGTTCTTAACAGAGACTTAAGCGATAGAAGAATTTTCCCTGCTATCGATGTTAACCGTTCCGGCACTAGAAGAGAAGATCTCTTGATGAAGGAAGATGAAATCGCAAAGGTTTGGATTCTTAGAAAAATTCTCAGTGACTTTAATCCGGTTGAAGCTATGGATTTCTTGTTGGATAAAATCCGGGGTACCAAAAATAATAAGGAATTTTTGAACAGTATGAATAGCTAATTCGGGATTCCGGTCAGGAGTTATTCTGATTATTTCGGGAGAAATTCATTTCCAAGAGCTTTGCTCTTAATTTCTTTATAATTTTTATTGCCAAGCTGCTGCACCGACTTCTGAGGGTGTAGTACATTTATTCATTCGGGTTTTATTTTTGCATAAAAAACCTAGGGGATAAATTTGGGCAATTGTATTTATAAATTATATTTATGGCAAAGAATTTTAATTTTATTCCGAAATGGCTAAGAAAATTTACCTGGTTTTATTTACTATTCTAATTTCTAGCTGGCAGATTGCATTCGGTCAGCCGGAACCAAGAGCTTTAGCCTTTAGGTTTTTATATTCGGAAATTCATGTTGTAAAAAACGATTCCGGCTATACTCTCTTTTATGTTTACAGAATTCCATACGATAGATTCGTATTCATAAAAGATGATAATAAATATTCTGCAGGCTTTAGAGTTTCAATCGAAGTTACGGATTCTGCTTCAAATCATGTTACAAGACAGATTGATGAAGAAAGTATTTATGCCAATAATTTTGATGAAACGAATTCAAAAAAAAATTATTTTGAAGGTTTGATAAAATTGAATTTGCCATTAGGCAGATTTAAGCTTATGCCGGAAATAACTGATTTGAATTCCAACAGGGATTTAAGGCTGCATGTAATTGAGGTAAATCTTGATAAAATACAAAAGAGAAATTTTCTGCAGCCGATTATAGTTCAACATGATTTTTTGAATTGCAGCGGATCGGAAAACTTTGTACTTGCTAATTTTGATAATAGTATTCCGTTTTCAGAAGATGATTATGACTTAATTATTCCTTCTCTTGATTCAACGTTGAAAGAAATTAAAGCAATTGTTATCAGCGGGAACGATACAATATTCAGCAGCTTAGTTGAAAAGCACTTTACTTCTCAAATGATTCCGGAGGTTTGTCAAGGCAAGATTATTTTAAATAAATCAGATTTATTATTTAAAACAGAAAATTTTGTACTAAGTAATTTGAGCCGTAAACTTATGGAAGGCGAAGCCAGGATTTTTATTTCCGCAGAAGGCAACTCGAAGATTAAAGGTGAATTTAATATTCCGGTAGTGTGGTTTGACAAACCATTCTCGCTCGACAATCCGAAAGAAGCAATACAATATCTTGAAGATGTCGAGAATAAAAATATTGTTGATTCGCTCTTAAGTTTTAATTCTAAAAAATATTCCAAAGTTCTTTTCGATTATTGGAAAAGATTTGACCCTACATCGGAAACCGAATTCAATCCTTTGATGAATGAATTTTATTTGCGTGTAGATTATGCAATAAAAAATTTTGCTACTCTTTCTGGTAAAAGCGGCGCAGATACCGACCGGGGCAAGATTTATATTAAATACGGCAAGCCGAAAGACATTGAACGTTCATCAAATCAATACGGTAAGGTAGAAGAAAAATGGATTTATGACAATCCTTCACGTACTTTCATATTTGTTGATAATGAAGGAGCAGGGGATTACACTTTAATAAAATGAACAGATACATTTTTACATGCGGAGATATTAACGGCATCGGACCGGAAATAATTATTAAAGCGTTAAACAGAATTACTGTTAATTCAAACGACAACATTTCTATCATCTGTCCTGGTAATGCATTTTATAATGCAGCCAAAATTATAAAGCCTCGTTTCAGGTATTCAAATGATATGGATATCTCTAATTCTAATTCTTATAACATTCGGTTGTTGGATATAGGCAATGTTAAACAAAAAATTGGCTCACCAACTGTAGACTCCGGAAAAGCGGCTTTCAAATCCATTCAGACTGCGTTAGATTTCGGAGTGAAAGGTGACTGCGAAGCTATAATTACAGCCCCGATTTCAAAGGAAGCAATCAATATGGCGGGACATCATTTCCCCGGTCATACGGAAATCTTTGCAAGTA
>JAJYSI010000368.1 GCA_021793635.1 Bacteroidota bacterium | reverse complement strand
CAGTGTCAATGCTTATAAATAAAGTCTCTCCTATCTCTTTGTACCGGTATCCCTTTGATAAACAATCCAATATTTCCATTTCTCTTTTGGATAAGTTCAATTCTTCTTTATTTGCCGGCTGCACTTTCTGAAATGACTGGACTACTCTACGCGCAATTTGATTTGACATCGGCGACCCGCCTTTGTAAACATCATCTATTGCTTCAAGTATCTTTTCCGGCGAGATCCTCTTTAATAAATAACCGCTTGCACCGGCTTTTAATGATTCAAAAATATTATCGGTGTCTTCATAAATCGTAAGCATTATTATTTGCGTATCCGGCAGTAATTCCTTTAGCTTTCGTGTGCACTCAATACCGTTAAGTCCGGGCAGATTGATGTCCATAAGAACTACGTCGGCTTTTTTAGAACCGATTTCTTTTAACGCCGATTCACAGCTTTTTAATGAAGCCACGGATTCAAAGCCCTCCGCGCTGTTTATTAACATGGAAAGGCTTTCTCTTACTTCGTCATTGTCCTCTATTATCGCAACTTTTATCTGCATAAAAAAATATTTTTACAAAATTAAAATAAATTACCGCTCGTCCAAATAGCATAAATATGTGAAATAATAATCTCACTTAAAACAGTAAAAGATATAAAAGCTTAAGAATTTTTTACCGGAATACTAAAAACTATTCTGGTTCCTTCAACATTACCGGAATCTATAAAAAGATGTCCTCCGATTCTTTCAATTCTATTTTCCATGTTTTTCAATCCGTTCCCATTCACTTTTGTTTTGTCCGTATCAAACCCTTTTCCGTTATCGAAGATTGTAAAAGCGAACTCATTTTCATATTCAGCTAAATTGATAGAAACCTTATCGGCACCGCTGTGCTTTGCAATGTTGTTCAAAATTTCCTTAAATACTAAAAATATATTGTGCCGTGTTTCGGAGCTTAACCGGTGTGGCGTAATCTCAACTGGAAAATCAAACCGGCATTTCTTGTTTGTGGCTTCAAAAAATTCTTCCGCGTATTCGGATAAATACTCCGACAAATTTTTTAAGTTGTCGTTCTTAGGGTTTAAAGCCCAAACTATCTCATCAAGTTTCGCTATTACTTCATTGTTTGCGTCGGTTATCTTTTGTATTACTGTCTTTTCTTCGCCAGCCAAATTCTTTTTATTTTTTATTGAAGCCAGCAGAAGAGACATTCTTGTAAGGATGGAACCAACATCATCATGCATATCGTTCGATATTCTTATCCGCTCTCTGCTTAATGCCGCCTGTTGTTCAAGCAGTATTAATTTTTTCCGGTATTTATTTCTTTCGATATAACGGACTGTTATTGTCAAAAGTATTAATGTAAAAATTAAGCTTGAAATTCTAAACCCCCACATTTTCCAGAAAGGCGGGATAACGTTAACGACTATACTTAACGGTTTTGGGTTCCAGATTTCGTCATTGTTGCTTGCTCTTACCAAAAAAGTATATCTTCCCGGATTTCAGTTTGTATATCGCGCATATCTTTTATTTTTTAGAAATATCCATTCATGGTCAAACCCCTGCATCTTTATTTCATAGTTATTCTTGGCTGGGTTTGTATATTCCAGTGCAGCAAATTCAAATGTAATTGTGCTTCTATTGTAATTTAAATTTATTTCTTTTATTTCAGACGGATCGCATCCAGCATCAAAATCTTCATCTGATTTTTTTATATTCGTCAATACAATATTCGGTACGACTTTGTTATAGTTGATGGAATCCGGGCAAAAGACATTGTAGCCGTTTATTCCGCCGAAATAAAGACAGCCCTGTCTGTCCTTAAAATACGCACCGGTATTAAACTCGTATGATTGAAGTCCGTCCTCTACCGAAAAATTCCTAAATTTATTTTTTATTCTGTCAAATTTGGAGAGTCCTCTGTTGGTACTTATCCATAAGTTGTTTTCGGCGTCGTAAAGTATTCCGTAAATAAAGTCATTCGGCAATCCGTCAGTTTCGTAATAACATTTAAATTCCGATGTTTTTAAATTAAACCTGTTCAGCCCGTTGTCCGTACCGACCCAGTAAATATTTTTTTCTGCTGGGTCCGGGCAAATAGATTTTACATTATTATCACTGATTGTAACAAGATTTTCTTCATCGGTATAATATACTTTCCGGCTGCTGTTTTTGATATCAAAGATAATTAATCCGTTGCCGTAAGTTCCCAGCAGCAATTTCCCTTTATTGTCCGCATTTACCGTCCAGATATAATTTGAAACGAAAGCTTTCGGTAAGTTGCTTTCTATACTCATTTCAAAATTATTGCTGATTACATTGAAGCTGAATAATCCTTGAGACGTACCAAGCCATAGCGTTCCTTTCGGATATTCCGTTATGCTGTTTATATCGCCGTTTAATCTGTAAGAATCAAATTTATCCGCTTGCTTTTCTTTCCTATATAAATATCCATCGGAGCCGAACCATAGAGTCCCGCTTGAATCTTCATACATGCTAAAGAACGATCTGCTTTTTAAACCGGCAGAACTTTTACTGGTAAAAGTTTTAAACATCCCGGAGGTTTTTTCAATCTTATTTAATCCGTAATCAAACGTACCTATCCATAAATTTCCATTCTTATCTTTTAATAAAGACTTAACGTAATTTCCGCGGGCTGTTTTTTCATTTGAAGAAGCTTTGATAAAGTGTTTAAATTTCGGCGGATTCAAATCGATAATATTTACGCCCTCATCTGCCCCAAGCCAAAATAAATTTGAGCGGTCTCTATAAATACAATAGTCCGATTTGAAATCTAAAGAATTTGATTTTCCGGTAGCAATATTTATTTCATGCAATACACCGGAATTCAAATCAATGCCGAATAATCCCCTTCCCGGAATTATTGCCATTATATTGCCGCCTTTAAAGATGCATGCACCGGTAATTCTATTATTATGGTAATTATTTCTATCCGGTATCTTTACTGCAGTCTTTTCAATCGTATTTCTGTCCCGGTTTATTTTTACAATTGCATTGTGCGAATTTAAGAAACAGATATTCCCCCCGTCATCTTCGAATATATAGCCTGCATTTTCATTTTTATACTTTGCGTCAAAGATGAACTGGATAAATTTGTTCAGCTTCTTATCAAAATAAAAAAGTTTATTTTGAATTGATACCCAGATATCATCATTAACGGTAATTACCAAATTATTTATTAGTGATTCGCCAGGATTAAATAATTTATAGGGATATAGTTTATTTGTTACCTGGTTATAACAGTAAATAAAATTCTGATAAGTAAACCAAAGCCTGTTTCCTTTATCCACAGTTAAATTTCTTATGTCATAACCCGATCTAATATTAAAGACTGTTCTGCCGGCGGAGTTAAAATGATTATAGAATTTGTTTGTCTTTGGATTGAATTTGTTTATCCCCTTATCGGTGCCGATCCAGATGTTCCCGGTTTTATCTTCGCAAATAGATCTAATGGAATTATTAGAAATTGAAAAAATGTTTGAGGTATTATGCCGGTAAATTTTAAATTCATAGCCGTCATATTTATTCAGTCCGTCTCCAGTTCCGAACCACATAAATCCGAAATGATCTTGAATTATCGTGTACACTGAGCTTTGAGACAATCCGTCATCAACGGATATATGCCGGATATTAAAACTTCTTTCCTGGGGATAAATAAGAAGTGAGATTACAAAAAAGCCGACCGCCCTGATAAACATTTAATCTTAAAAAATCTTTTCTAAAATACTTTTTTCATATTGGCAAACTAAACAAATAACTATAGAGTTATCCCAACTCTCGCGCTTAATAAGATTCCCGATACATCGAGATGTACATTGATATTGCCTTCATTGCTGCTCATTTGATTGATTTTTGCGATACGGTATCCTATCTCGGCTGATGTCGGATAGCCTAACACCATTATCCTTAAACCAATGCCGAAATCTCCTTCATACGCATGTCCGTATCCCGATGATGAGTTCGTCTGGGATTGCGGTGAGGGATAAGTCATATTTACCTGTTCAGAATATAACACCCGCGAAAAACTTATACCGGGATGAACGAAAAGATATATTTTAGGAAACTCCTTCAAATCTAATTCCAAATCAGTATAT
>JAJYSI010000367.1 GCA_021793635.1 Bacteroidota bacterium | reverse complement strand
AAAAAATATCCTAATATCGGACCAAGGTATAATGCAAATACGCAGAAACTGGTTAACAAATAATTCTTGCAAATAAAATGAATAGAGATGCCGAAGTTAATAAATCTGTTTTGATAAAAGCAGAACCTTCGAAAGTTTGGGATGCAATTATTAATCCTGGACTTACAAAGAAATACATGTACAACAGTGAAGTGATTTCGGATTGGAAAGCCGGCAGTTCAATTATATGGAGGGATGCCGACAGTAAAAAAGTGCATGTAAAGGGAATCATCTTGAATATTGAGCCGGAAAGACTTTTAAAGACTAAGGATTTGAGTATTGATGCCGGTCTTGATGATATGGAGTCCAATTACTCAAGAGTAACCTATGAGTTAGAAAGAGAAAAAGATAAAACACTTTTAAAAGTAACGGAAAATAATTTTAACGGCGACGAAAGAAGATTTTACGATTCTGAAAAATTTTGGAATATCGTTCTTAAAAATCTAAAAGAACTTTTAGAGGAATAAAATTTATGAAACCAGTAAAAGATCAAACCATACTAATAACCGGCTCAACTGATGGAATCGGGAAATTAGCAGCGTTAAAGCTGGCAAAGCAAAACGCGCATGTTTTAATTCATGGAAGAAATGAAGAAAAGGTAAAAAGAGTTGTTAACGAATTAAAAGAAGAATCCGGCAATCAAAATATCGAAGGACTAACGGCTGACTTTTCTTCTTTAGCTGAAGTAAGGCATTTAGGGAGAGAGGTAATATCAAAATATAAAAAGATTGATGTCTTGATTAACAACGCAGGAGTTGGTTATGCCGATCCCAGATACAGCAAGGACGGATATGAGTTAAGATTTGCAGTAAATTATCTTGCGCCGTTTCTATTTACTCACCTTTTGCTGCCTTCAATTAGAAACGCGGGTAATTCCAGAATAGTCAATGTAAGTTCCATCGGTCAGCTTCCAATTAATTTTGAAGATATAATGTATGAGAAAAAATTTGACGGAGTAAATGCTTACCGGCAAAGCAAACTGGCTTTAATCATGTTCACTATCGATCTTGCACATCAACTGATGGAAGAAAAAATAACCGTGAACAGTCTGCATCCGGGAACGTATTTAAACACCAACATGGTGAGGAAGGCAAACATTGCACCTATGGGCGAAGCTGAAACCGGTGCCGATGCGGAAGTTTATTTTGCGGTATCGCCTGAGGTGGAAGGAATAACAGGAAAATATTTCAATGTTAAAACCGAAGCCAAAGCGAATGCCCAGGCGTACGATCGACAAGCAAGAAAAAAATTAAGGGAAATAGCGGAGAAGCTTACCGGTATAAAATAATTATTCTTATCTTTGCTTCCGAATTTCATTTTCTGATCTATCGAAATAGAAGGATAATTTATGTATAAAACCACCAAGGCTTTTCTTTGCTTCATTATGTTTTTAAGTTTTTCAGCCTCGTACGCTCATCAAAAGTCTGATGTAAAAAGTATAAAAGCAGATGCTGATTCAACGCAGACAATCAAGCCGTATAAATCCAATGAAATAAAAGTTTATAAAAGCAAGGAGATTGAGCCATATAAGTCTTCAACGATTGAGATTTATAAAAGTAAAACAATTCAGCCAGATAAATCCGGCAGCGAAGTAAAAAGTGAAAATACTTCTAATACTAAAAGTAATTCCGGCAATACCGGTAAAAATGAAGTATCATCTTTAATAGGAGTTTGGCATACCAATGTTCCAGGTGCGGTTTATCAGACGCCGAGTAATGTGCAAGGATACGATAAGCTACACGTTTCATCCGGAGTTAAATCAGGTGATCTGATAATTAATTCAAACGGAACTTACAAGTGGAATTCATACGGTGGAAAGAGCGGGAGATGGATGAGAGGAGATAAAGAATATCCTGTTGTATTAATTGATAATCAGGAACATAAAAAATGGAAAGTCGGTTTAGATCAAAATCATTCCGGCGGTAGAGATATAATAATCTGGGATGGTTATGTCTGGTATAACGGCAAGAGATGAAATAATTATGTGAGCAATCAAATAAAAAGGACTTGATAAATAATTACACATCAAATGTTTGCCTTTTGTGTTAATGAACATTTTTTCCCGGTGTAACTACGACTATATTTTTCCTAATAATATCCAGAAAAAATGAGCCGATGAAATTATAGCTGCTGTTTTTGCCTGATAATTTTAGGAGAAATTTATGAAACGATTATTTTACTTTTCGTTCGTCCTAATTTCAGCAATATCCAACCGGACGTTCAGTCAATTTCAATTACAAAATGCATTTCCGAATCTAAGTTTTTATTATCCTGTTGGAATTTATTCAGCCGGAGACGGAATCGACAGAATTTTTGTGGTTGAACAATCCGGTGTAATAAAAGTTTTTGAAAACAACCGGAATACAACCACGAGCAAAACATTCTTAGACATTAGCGATAGCGTGTATTTCAACCAGGATGAATGCGGTCTGCTTGGTCTGGCTTTCCATCCAAATTACAAAAGCAACGGCTACTTTTATGTTGATTACGTTGCCGATAATCCTTTGAGAACAGTTATTGCAAGATTTCAAGTAAGTCAAAGTAATCCCGATTCTGCTTTGGCAAGCAGTGAAGAAATTCTTTTAACAATACCGCAGCCATACAGTATCTGGCATAAAGGCGGGCAGCTTAATTTCGGAAGCGACGGCTATCTTTATATCGGGATGGGCGACGGCGGACCGGAAGATGATCCTGACGGACATGGACAGGATCTTACAATTCTTTTAGGAAAAATTTTAAGGATAGATGTTGATCAACAATCAGACGGTTTAAATTATTCAATACCTGCCAGTAATCCTTTTTATCAAAACTCATCCGGATATAAGCAGGAGATTTACGCTTACGGACTGCGTAACCCCTGGCGTTTCAATTTTGATCCGGTTACCGGCTATTTGTGGTGCGGAGATGTCGGACAGGATTCATGGGAAGAAATTGATTTGGTTCAGGGCGGAAAAAATTACGGCTGGAATTGTTATGAAGGATTCCATGTGTTCAATACCAATTGCAGCGGAGGAAATTATACTTTTCCGGTTTTCGAATACGGACATACCAACGGCAATTGCGCGATAATCGGAGGCTTTGTTTACAGTGGCAAACGCAGACCTGAGCTCGAAGGAAAATATATTTACGGAGATTACTGCACCGGCAGTATATGGCAATTCCAATTATCGGACAGTTCAAACACTTTGGCTGCAAATGCACCAACTCAAATTTATTCTTTTGGCGAAGACATGAATGGTGAACTTTATATTGGAGGCATGGACAATAATATTTATGATTTTGTTCCGGCAATTGCTGCACCGTCAAATCTAACATCATCGCTTGCTGAAAATGGAAAAGTTAATTTAGCATGGACAGATAATTCTGATAATGAAAACGGTTTTATCATACAGCGGAAAGGATCGGATAATATCTTTGTTCAAGCCGGAACCGTTGGTGCAAACATTACAACTTTTACTGATACTGTTAATTCGGCAGATAATTATGTTTACAGGGTAATCGCATTTAGCGACTCTGCCGAATCAGATTACAGCAATGAATCGTCGATACTTGTTACTTCAGTTTCGCCGATTCCAATTATCAGCAAATTGAAATACAATCTCTCGCAAAATTATCCCAATCCGTTTAATCCGAGTACAATTATAAATTATACTGTTGCCAAGACCGGTTTAGTAACAATTAAATTATATAACATTATGGGAAGTGAGATTGCTATTCTGCTTAATGAAGTGAAGAAGCCGGGTAATTACCAATTAACTTTCGAAGAAAAAGATCTTTCAAGCGGAGTTTATTTTTACAGGATGACTTCCGGCGGTTTCAGCTCTGTGAAAAAGCTTATACTTGTGAAATGAAGATTGTAATGCATTGCTGTAAGTAAGGAAGGTATAGGGTATAAAGGTATAGGGTATAAGTTGTCAAGACTGCCAAACTATATGCCGTGTACCTTCATCCATTTTGCTAATAGTAATATTTTCCTTTGCGTGTTGCGTAATTCATCTGCATAAATTAAATTTCCTCTTGAAAAAACGGGGTAAAGGAATCCCGCTTTATTTTTTTCATTTATTA
>JAJYSI010000366.1 GCA_021793635.1 Bacteroidota bacterium | reverse complement strand
AACAATTTCAGGCAACACAAGTACTCTGGCATACGCATTAAAAATCTTAACTCCGTTCGAATATTATGAATGGATAGGTTCTCGAACGGCAAAATCCCTTTTAACAACGGCGCATAAATACGGATTTCAAACCGGTGAATTCAAAACAAACTTAACATTTAAATAAAAATATGCTAAGCGAAATAGAAAATATCAGCAGCAGAAACTTTGAAAAATATCTCAGGCAAATTAATGAAGAAGTTTATCCATACGGCAATGCTACACATGCTTATGTTGATGTACTGCTTCATCTAAATAAAGAAAATCCCAGCGAACATCCGAATATTGTTTTGCCGTCATTCATACCGGCAAAGCTTTACAGGGTTACGTTGGCAGCGGGTTACAAGCCTTTATTCTATGAGATAGATACCTGCTGTAATTTTAATCCTTCTGATATAGAGATGTTAATCGACAAAGATACCAAATGCATTTTCGGAGTTCATTATTTCGGTCATCCGGCTGATATGTTGTCTTTGAGAAAAATTGCGGACCATTATAATATTCCTTTAATCGAAGATTGCGCGCACGTTTTGTTTGGTGAGTCAAACAGAATGCCTCTTGGAACTTTCGGAGACTACAGAATATTCAGCGTGCGCAAAATGCTTGTATTATCGGACGGAGGATATTTAGGCTTAAGCAATAAGACGAAATATTTTAAACCTAATTACAAAGGAAGTGTAAACAGCATTTATACAATTTCAAAAGTTTTGCCTTCACGGCTGAAGTTTTTATACTTCAATTTAACCGGCGGAAGCGATATACTGCATTTTGCTAAAAAACCAGACAAAGGATATATAGATTTCAATCGTAAATCGAAATTAAATATTAAAAGAATTTCTGCACTTTCATCATCTATATCCAAAGCGGCAGATATTAAAAAACATGTTGAAATTAGAAGAGAGAACTATTCATTTTTAATAAATGCTCTGCGTGAATTTAAATTCTTAAAGCCTTTATTCGATGATTTGCCGGCATTGTGGACGCCATACAGTCTGCCTGTTTTGGTATTAACCGGAGATAGAGATCTACTTCAAACCGAATTATTGAAATTCGGCATTAGCTGCGGATGCGGCTGGCCGGAGTCTCCTTTTAATAATAATTTGCCAAAGACGAAAATTCTTTCCAAAAATATTATTGAATTTCCGGTTCATCCGTTTATTACTAAAAGACAATTAAACTATATTGTTGCAGGCTGTTCTTCGTTTGAAAAACTATTGTCTCGCTCTTCAATTGAAAATCATCAAAGATATTTTGAGAAGAGCGATTTGCAAGTCATCGTACCTCGTCGTGAAAACTCTGTCAAAAGCGAAGCTATAGAATTCAGCACTCAAGTTATCGAGGATAATAAAATTTTTGACTGCTTAAAAGAACAGTGGAACTTGCTGTGCGAAAATGCTGAGGTACATATATTCCAAACTTTCGAATGGCAAAGCATCTGGTGGAAACATTACGGGAAAAATAAGAAGCTGCACATAATTATGTTCTACCATAATTCAAAGCTGGTTGGAATAGCTCCATTGTTCGTCGATAAATTTCAAGTTGAAGGCTTAACTATTCTTAAACGAATCCGTTTAATCGGATCGAGTGTTGAAGAAGATACTTTCGGGAAAGTAATTTCCAATTACAGCGTAAGCGATTATCTCGATCTTATCGTTCATAAAGATTACAAAGAAATCATTGCCCAAAAACTCCTTGAGTATCTCTTTAATAATTATACTTTTTATGATACAATTCAGTTCGACGATATCCCTGATAATTCGTATATATACAAATATATAATTCCACGCTTACAAGAATTAAAATGGGACCACAAGATTATCAAAGGAGAAATTTGTCCGCGGATATTAGTCCCATCCTCTGTTTCCGACTTTATGAAAGGCTTAAAATCAAAGGTCAGGTATCAGCTCTCTAAAACAAAGCGCGATATAAGCAGCTCTCAGTTTGATTTGAAAAAAGTTAAAGACTTAAATGACCTTGGTCAGGGATTTAATGAATTTGTTAGGCTGCATCAGCAAAGATGGAATTCACAAGGACTTCCTGGTGCTTTCATTGACAACAGGTTCACTCTCTTCTTGAAAGATACTACGGAAGCTTTCCTTCAGAATGACTGGCTTAATTTTACTTCAATATATTCAAATGATAATTGCCTTGCCGTTGAATGCGCATTTAAATTCAAAAATTATTATTACGATTATCTAAAAGCTTTCGACGATCTTTCTCCTCTCTCAAAGTACAGACCCGGCAGAGCATTATTATTATTTCTAATTGAGGAAGCTATTGATAATAAAGTCAGCGTGGTAGATATGCTTCGCGGAAGCGAGCCTTACAAGTTTGAAATCGCTTCCGAATCCCATTGGATATATAATTTAACCATCAGCAATCCGGCTTACAGCTTAAACATGAGATTTGCTGTTTATTTTCTGATACTCTCAGTCTTTAAACTTAGACGGCATATTATTAAAGAAACAAGCATAATGAAAGCCCAGATAAAAAATTTCGGCATAAACGGTTTTACATCCCATTACCTCCCGATGATATTCAAAAGAATTAAGAATAAGATTTTACCGCTTCAATATTCAAACAGAGAATTAAATGAATCCGGAAGCAGAAGACAAAATAATTTGGAAACAAGCAAAGAAGCTGTAAAAGCAGTATCTAAAAAATTTTCAGGCATAGCGGAAAAACAATAATGGTAAAGCAAATTCAACATCATATTATTAAGGACGATTGGACTTCAACAATGCTGGAAATTAGAAATACAGACTGTCCGGAATTATCATTTAAAATAATAAGAAATATTATTGACTTTGATGATCTAAAAGAAATATGGAATGAGGCAGTGCTAAACTCTTCCTCAACAATTTTTCAAACCTTCGAATGGCTGAATTGCTGGTGGAAGTATTTTGCATCTGATCAGCAAAATGCTCTTCACATAATTTTGATCTTAATGAAAGATAATTTAATCGGCATAGTTCCAAGCTACATACAAAGTTATGAGGTACTTGGATTTGAAATACACCGGCAGTTAAAATTGCTCGGCAGCGGATTAAATTCTGCCAGATCAAGCTCCTATCCAATTGAGAAGAAAGGGATAAGCGATTATCTCGATATTATATGCATAAAAGGATACGAAAGTATTGTTGCCTCTTCATTCATCTCATATTTAAAAGATTTTCCTTATCTATTTGATGAAATAGATTTCCAAAATATTTCGGAAGACAGCTTCATCTTTAAATGGATATTGCCTCAAATAAAAGAAACCGATTTCTACATCCGAAGCTCAAGGTCCGATATTTGTCCGAAATTAAAAGTTCCGGTCTCAATGGATTTGTATCTTGATATGGTAAGATCAAATATGAGACGAAAGGTTAGGCAGGCTTTAAAACAGATAGAACCCGGCTCGCAGTGTAAAATCGAAGAAGTTAAATCTCAATCCTTTGCATCTGCTTTCCAGAATTTAAAATTACTTCATCAGAAGAGATGGAATGAGCTCGGCTATCCGGGATTATTTTCCGATGTACGCTTCGAAAAATTTCAGGACGAGATAAGCAAGCAGTTTATGAAAAATGGATGGCTTTGGTTTAAAACAATAAAGCAAGATAACAAGCCAATAGCTGCGAGGCTTGGATTTATGTTTAATAATAAAATTTGCGATTATCTAAGCGGCTTCGATGTTACTTCTTCTTCTGCATCCATTAGACCGGGTACAATTTTATTAGTTTTAATGATAAAGGAAGCAATCGAAAATAAATTTAACAATGTCGATTTCCTGCGCGGAGGCGAGGATTATAAATTTGAAATTTCATCTTTAGTAGCCTCAAATTACCGGATATTCATAAAGAATAAATCTTCTGTTAAAGTATTAAGACAGATTTTATTTCAGATAATTAAGCTTCAGAGTTTTATAAAGCTTAGGCTGTTAAGTGAAAAATCGATTATCGCACTTCATATAAAACAGCACGGACCAGTTTTGTTTGCACCGGCGTATTTCCAATTCTATTTCGGAAGATTAAAAATGCTGCTTTCGAGGTTGTTCATATTTCAGCGAAAGCCGGATCCGATGCCAAAAG
>JAJYSI010000365.1 GCA_021793635.1 Bacteroidota bacterium | reverse complement strand
GTTGAGGTGTTATCATCTGCGAGTTTAGAAAAAATGAATTGTGCCTGCTTTGACGTTGGATCAATCTTTTGAAGCTGTATTTTTATGTTAGCATCTTTGAATAAGATAGGATCAAACTTAACATCCCTGCCGTGCTTTTCCATAATTGCTTCAGCATTATAAGACTTACCATTCTTTTGAATAACAAGTTGAGCGCCCATTTTGAAGTCGCCACCGTTCATCATAATACTCATATCCGGAGCAACAAAATCTTTATAAGAGATTTTAGCACCGTCAAAATTAGTTGTATCGCCAAGTCCTAAAGAAACAGTTTGCCCTTCAGTTTTATTTTCTGTACCGTTATCGTAACCCATAGGAGAAACGTAAAAATCTTTCGTCATCAAAGATAAAATCGCAGGTTCTCTCATTAAACCGTTGTTGAAATCGCTTATGTACATAACCGGACTAACTTTATAAGTTTTTTTTCCTTTCTTCATTTGAACATTGAAGGCGTATTTTGTGTTATTATCAATTGACTTATAGCCGGTAAAAGTCATTTGATAACCGAAAGCATTTTGGGGAACATTTTTGATTAGGTCTACATCTTTTTCGCGGCTGAAAACTGAAGATCCAACAACCCCGAGAAGAAATATGGATATACCGATGTGTGCTATATAAGCCCCTAACATTTTTTTATTACCGCGAATAATTTTTATAGCAATTTCCGCATTAACAACAAGAGCAAAAGTGGCAGATAAAATTAATAAAATAATCATAATATCGGTAACATTACCTAATATTATAATAAGTAATGATATTACAATAGTAGACGAAACGGAAATGAAAGATTTCTTAAAGATTTCTTCGCCTTTATTTGTTTTCCATTTCATCAATAAACTTAAACCATTGAGAAAGCCTATAATAATAACGATTGGCAAAGTCATTTGATTATAGAATGAAGCATCCACCGAATGCCCAAAAATTGGAGCCGATGTTCCGATGAGAACAATTAAGCTGGTGGCGCTTAAAATTATTGCTGCTGTAAAAAGAGCCAACTCTCTTGACATGATGTTTTCTTCAGTCTTGACATTAATGCTTAAATATTTCCAACGGTAAGCTAATGTTCCAAGTCCCAGGAAAAAAAACGTGCCGACAAAAATTATTAGAAATAAATAAACAATTGTTCCCGGATCAACGAATGAGTGAACTGATGCATCGCCAAGAACACCGCTTCTTGTAAGAAATGTACTATAAATAACAAGAACGTACATCATTAACATTAATATTAGATTTGTTTTTGCGAATTTGCCTATTCCCTCTCCATTTGCCTGGCTTTTCCTTTGGACTAATAATGTATGAATACCGGCAACACCGACAAGCCACGGAATAAAGCTTGAATTTTCAACCGGGTCCCAAGCCCAATAACCGCCCCAGCCAAGCATTTCATAAGCCCAATAACCTCCGAGCATAATTCCGAGTCCTAAAATTCCACAGGCGGCTAAAATCCAGGGGAAAGATTGTTTTACCCAATCTTTATAGTCGTTCTTCATCATTGCAGCCATAGCAAAAACGAAAGGAACGGTAGACATTGCAAAACCGGTAAATAAAATAGGGGGATGGACTTGCATCCAAAAGTTTGTTAACTGAGGATTAAGACCTTTGCCGTCAATAATAAATTGTTTTAAAGATATACCGCTTTGAGTAAGCAATGCATAAAGACTTGAATTCATTTTAACAAAATTTTGTCCTGACGATCCGTCGCTAAAAATAAAATTCTGAAGTATAGGGAGATTTAGCAGCGATTGGTTGATGCTTTTTACTGAAATAAAAATAGGTTCTGCCCAGATACTAACAAATGGATTTTTAAAAAGAGGCGAAACCATTAAAAGGATAAAAGAAGTTGCGAGAGAAAATACCGCCATAACACGAGGTTCAAGATCGCCTCGTTTTGACGAGTAATTTTGTAAGACCAAGCCAACTATCGTTGTTAGAAACAGCCATAGCATAAAGCTTCCTTCTTGACCGCCCCAAAACGAAGCCATTAAGATTCCTCTTTTTAGTTCGTTACTGCTATACTCATAAACATATTTAAAACTATAGTTATGAGTTATTAAAAGATATTCGAGCAATGCAGAAGCGACGATCACCAGCATAGCCATTACGTGATAAGCAATTCTTCCAAAGTTTAATGCATTATTATAACCACGGTAGCTTAGATAATACATTACCATCGAAACGATGCTGCTTGCAAGCGCTAAAGTTAAAATCAGACTTCCTATCATTTAATCCTCATACAATCTATAATTTAATTATACAAATACGTTATTTCTAATAAATTGGAATATTGGAGTAAGAAAGTTTTGTAGCTTAATCACTCTTTTGGAAGAATGTAATTCTGACATTATTCCACTATTCCATAAATTGTGTAAGGCAAGTTACACAAATACATTTGTAAAATATTTTTTTACAAAGTCGACGTTTTAACGGCTTGCACGTTTTGCCCTTCATATTTGCTTGGGCACTTGGTTAAAATGCTGGTAGCATGAAAGCAGTTATCATAATACTTACCCGTAACAACAACAGATTGGGCTGTTTCAAAATTATTAGGGATAGTGCCATTGTATATTACTTTCATTTCATTACCATGGTTGTCCATCATGTAAAAAGAGAAAGTTCTGTCGGCAGTATTTATAACATAGTTTTTATCTTTAACCCATTTGCCGGTGGCTTTGACAGTTTTGTCTTTTGCCATAACTACCGAAAGGTTACTTTCGTATTTAATATTACTTTGAGTAAAAAGATAAGCCGTTAAGCCCAAGAACACTACGATAATAAATCCACCAAATAGATATTTTTTTTTCATTTTTTATCTCCGTTGATTTCCTTTTCAATATTTTTCATTCGTTTATCTAAGTTTAGCAAGTAGAAGAAGATTCCCGCCCAAACGATAAGAACGATTATCATCACGATATAGATCGCATTTTCATTTAAAAACTGATATAATCCTTGCAAGTTAACCTCTATATTGTTTGTTAATTTTATCTCTATAGATTATTGATTTATAGCCGATATTCCACATCCAGAAATATAAAATTGTAAAACCGATTAGCGAAAGGAAGAAAATTAGCTCCATATTTGCATTCATCTTAAAATCGATAACCGGACCGGAATTAGTATCATCGGCAGAACCGGGGTGCAATCCTTTCATAATTCTTGGCATAATAAAAACAAAGAACGGAACGGTTAGAAAAGCTATAATAGCATATACAGAAGAAAGAGTAGCCCGTTTTTCTTCTGATTCAATTGAAGATCGAAGGGCAAACCAAGCGCCGTAAATTAAAAGTAAAGCAAAAATACTAGTTTGACGTGGATCCCAGCTCCAAAAAGAACCCCAAGCAAATTTTGCCCACACTGCACCGGTTATTGTAGCAAGAATACAAAAGATAATTCCAAGTTGAGCAGCAGCGTAAGATTTTGCATCGTCATCTAAATTTTTCTTTCTTAGATATTTGAAACTGTATATAGTCGACATAAAAAAAGCCACAACTGAAAGCCAAGCCGTAGGCACATGGAAAAAGATAATTTTGGCATTTTCCTTAAGCCCTGGAATAAAAGGAAACTCATACCATTTTGTCGGCACCGGAACGATTGGGAATGCAATGCCTGCAACTGAAACGAACGCAAGCAAAAGAAATAAAAATATTTTCCAAGCCATATATTTTATCCTAAAAATTCGTAAAATTTACTAATCTTTCCAAACAAAGTCGAAAAGCAAATAAGATGCTGTGAGCATTATGACATCATAACAAATAATTATAGCCAGCTCAAATTTTGCCTCGATAAAACTTGCTCCTTCAAAAGACATCAAAGTTAATTGTACCGATGTTAATATTAAAGGTAATAAAATCGGAAATGATAGAACTGGATAAAGTGTGCCCTTTGCACCTGCTTTGGATATTATTGCTGCAATTATTGTTGAAGCAATTGCAAGCCCGGCATTTCCGAAAAAGAATGCTGCAATAAACAACGCTAAATTTTTTATCACAAAACCATCAAAAAGTGCTGAATATAGGAGCGTTATTACGATGTTCATGCAAAAAACTAAGACAATATTAAATAACAACTTACCGGAAAAAATGGTAGACGGAGCGG
>JAJYSI010000364.1 GCA_021793635.1 Bacteroidota bacterium | reverse complement strand
TGTGGTAGACTAAAGAATCTTATCAAGAAAATATTCACGCAGGTTATTTTAAAATTATTTGACATTTTTTTGACAAATGAGAATTATTAATTCTATAACATAGAGTAGAATTTTATTTGACTTATCATTTTAATATGTAATTGTAGTTCGAAAATTATTCACTTAAAGTTCATTAAAGAGATAAAAACTTTTTTTTGATTAAAAAATTTGACCGAAGTTGAAATACACTCCCGTTGTTTCTTTCCCGAAGCCAACATCTAGCCTGACAATAAAAGTATCCATATAAAAACGAAGACCGGCTACCGGGCTATATGCCCAATTATTCAAATCAATTTGTGATATTGAATTCCATACTTTGCCTGCATCAATTCCTAACGTCCCGCCGAATCTCCCATAGATCAGGTAACGAATTTCAGCATTAACTAATGCAGCGGTGTTATCTAAAAATCTGTCTTGAGGATATCCCCTAAGAGTATTATTCCCTCCAAGCGGCAGTAAAATTTGAATTGGTAAATTGTTACCTGTTAAAGTTTGTAAACTTGTTCTCAATGCGAAAATAGTTTTAGGATAGAACAGCATATAATAATACTGAAACCACATTACGTATCTATCAAATGAAACATCTGTGAGAGAATTTTTAAAAGCCATCTCTGATTCGCCTTGAAGCACAATCCCGCTGGACGGATTAATAAAACTGTTTCTGGTGTCATATCTTAAATTTATCAATGCCGAAGTGTAATTCACTTTTGATGAACTAAGCAGTGATGGTAGTTCCCTGATAGCGCTTGTATCTGAAATGTTGAAGTTTCGAATGTATTTGAATTTCAATCCGATTTGTCCTACAAGATTATTCCTAAATCCCCGGCTTAAAATCATATTTACTTCAAACGGCTCTTTGGTATAATACTCAAGATTTGAATAGCTTGAATTGCTTCCGACTCCGTAAAAATTATTTTTTATGTATTTGTCATAGTCCACAATTAAATCAAACGCCAAGGGATAAGTCTTCCCTTGACGGTATTCAAAATCAGGAATTGAAAAAACAAGCCGGTACCATCTCTCTCCTTTAGTGCTGTTGAAGAGAGTAAGGTCGAATGATTCGCTTAAATTTAATTGATTTAGGAAAAATGCTTTTGCGCCATACCCGAAGCCCACATCTGTATCATAGGAAACAATGGGAAACGGTTCTATTGTTTTATCTTTTAGCGAAGTAACTTCGGTGAATTCTTTTGAAGCAGAATTAAGCATTTCCTTAAAATTAATTTTGCTGTACACTCCAAAATGATCGGATGCATATAAATTATTCTTTGTGGAATCAAATATAATTTTGTACGCAAGTATATTATCTTTCTTAAAATGATGATCAAGAAAAATATAGTCAATTCTCCGCGGTTGTGAATCATAAATCGTGCTCAATAAATTGTATCCGGATAACTTATTTCCTCCAGCGTCAATTGTCTTTGTAGAATAACTGATATTTTCATTTTTGGACGGATTCCAGGTATAATTTTGTTCTAAATTATTTTTCACAAAAGTATCGGTTAAACCACATGACCTTATCAGCTCTTTTAATTCTTTTCTTTCCGGGCTTGTATTAAAATCACCGCCGATAATGAAAGGGAAATTATCAGGGATTTTCTTTAATTGTTCACTTAGAATTTCTAACTCATCATTCTGCTTTTTAAAATTAGTCGTCCATTTCTTGTAAGTATTTTGAATTTCTTCTTCAGAAATGGAATTATTCTTACAAAACAATTCGAATTTTTTTGATAATATCGAATCAATTGGTACCGATGCAGTTAAATGGACATTCACTAAATAGACGGGAATTTCATCTATCGAAATTTTTCCGACCAAAGCAAAATTAGATTCATCAAAATGAATTGTCAGAGCATCACCGAAAACTCCGAAAGATCCTCCCAGCTTCCACACATCGAAATATTTCAGGTTCAATTTTTTGTCTGCAAGAATTGCTATTCCTTCTTTAAGATTTAACGGTAAGCCTATTGTACCCAATTTAATGCCGGCATTACAAACTTGATGGATTTCATAAAAGCCAAGCGAATCAGCTAATCGCGATGAGTACTTGCCGACTGGATTTGCTTCCTGCAAAAAAATTACATCAGGCTTTATAATTCTTAATTGGTGAAGTAATAAATTGAAACGTTGTTCTTTTCTTTCGGAAGTTTCATATTCACCCATTTTTATTTTGCCCTTGTAATCAAGACCCGACCAGACATTAAAAGAAACTATTTTAAGCCGGGTATCCTGTGCTAAGACGGAAATTGAAATAAATAATATCAAGCAAATAATTTTCATTATTATATCTTTCAAAATATTTTTCGCTTAATTTATTACTTACCGGGTCAATTGTGCTTTTATCCACAATCGGTATTTGATCCGTTTTCCCGAAAAATGTTGTAAGGAGAATTGAAGCTGAGTCCTTCTCGATTATTGTACTATACAAAACATCTCCATTCTTAAGTTTTACTAATTGAAGAGTGCTTTCTAACGAATGAGTTTGGCTATCCGATTGTATATAAGGGATGATAATTGATATTAAAACAATCACGAAAAATAATTTATTGTTTGACGTTTTATCATCCTCCTTTGAATTACCTTTATTTCTAGGAGTATATTACATTTAGGAATAAAAATAATTGTCAAAGAATCGTAAAAGAGAAGTAAATTATTTATGAATATAAGGCGTGTACAAATTTATTTGTACACGCCTTATTATAAATTTTCAGTTTTAGATGAGAATTTAAAATCCAAATAGCAGGCTTACGTTTGATATTTTATTATCAACTTTATAATTATAATATCCCAAAGACCCATAATCGTTTGTCCACGAATGGTGTCTGTAATTGACCTCTGTATGAAGAAGGACAGTCGACGAAATAAGATATTTTATCCCTGCTCCAAAGTTCAGGACCTTCACATCAAATTTGTCTGAGGCAAAACTAATCGCATTGTTTAAGTATGAAATTGCGACAGAATTAGATAAACCATAACCTGCATGAGCAAATAATGCTGTTTTGGATTCCGGCAATAAATATGTATAAGATAAATTAATGAGAACATATTGTGAGGGCTGCATGCTTTGCACAGCAGCTATACCTATCTCAGCTTCTATAGAAAAATTATCTAGCAGATAAAATCCCGGAGAGAACGATATCCCGGCGGTAGATCTCGTTTCTGAATAAGGATGTGTATCATAAGTACCTGACGAGGTGTTTTCTACAGTCATTGAACTAAAAGCGCCGCTAAAGGAAAATTCAAAATCACCCTTCTTGAATTGAGCAAAACTGCTCGAAATTAAGAAGAGCGAAATGACGAATAAGAACAATAAATTTTTCATTTTAAGTCCTTTTATTTTATTAAAAAAAATATTTTTACTTGCGGACTTAATCTTCAAAATATTCAGGTAGTTTTTGTCAAAGTATGGTAAAAGAGAAGTAAATTTTTCATGAATTACTTAACGAATTTATACCCTCCTTTATGCACCGTAAGTAAGTGCTCAGGCAGTGAAAAATCATCCTCGATTTTCTTCCTGAGAGAAAGGATGTAATTGTCTACCGTTCTGGTAGTCGGGAAGAAATTGTAACCCCAAACATTATCTAGGAATTGATCGCGCGAAATAACATTCCCCTCATTCTGAATGAAAAATTTCAAAATTTTCAGTTCCATTTCGGATAGTTTAACCGGTGAACCGTTTTTTTCAGCTTCGTGCTTTTTAAAATCGAGATGAATATTTCCGAATGAATATTCCATAATATCATTCTCCAAGTCACTTTTTCTCCGTAGTATAGCTTTAATCCTTGCAAGCAATTCGCGTATGCTGAAAGGCTTAGTAACGTAATCATCAGTGCCAATTTCAAATCCCACTACTTTGTCTATCTCTTCTTTCTTGCTTGTCAGCATAAGAATTGGTGTGTTGATACTCTCTTTTCTAAGATCGCGGCAAATATCTAATCCGTTTTTCGAAGGCAGCATAATGTCGAGAATTATCAAATCAACATTCTCAGTTTTTGCAAACTGATATCCCTTCTCTCCATCCGATTGTGATTTGATTTTATAATTCTCTGCTTCCAAACCGGCGGTTAATCCTTTGAGAATAGCCGGATCATCTT